>MHSB01000011.1 GCA_001821155.1 Candidatus Taylorbacteria bacterium RIFCSPLOWO2_01_FULL_50_130
AATTTAGAGTGTACAAAAATTTTCTGTTCGGCGGACTGATAAAGTGCGAGGAGTGCGGCTCAAATATGACTTCTTGTTTTACCAACAAATATATCGGTGGAAAATTAAACCGATATTATTACTATCGTTGCACCGCCACGATGAAGCAAGATTGGCAAGCGTGCTCGGTAAAACAAGTGTCCGCCGAACGATTAGAAGATTTTTGTTTGGAAAATTTAGAGCGCATTTCAGTTGATAAAAACTACATTGAAAATCTCGTTTTCCGCCTCAATAACGACAATCAATCACCCCTACGCGCTGGATACGAACTAATGGACGGATGCTCTAAATTTTCCACCGAAAGCATTTCGGACACTCTAAAATTTTTCCTTGCTGGACTCAAAACCACAAAAGGAATTGAAAGAAATCTTTTTACCAAAAGGTTTCTTTCAAACATTTTTTATTCCCCCGAAAGCATTAAAATCCGCTTCATCTCCCGCCAAAGCGAGGGCATTGCCCTCGCGGAGCGAAGCCCAGCCCCGCCAGTGGCGGGGCTGGGCGAGCGAACTCTCTCGTCTTCAAAATCGGAGTTCGTATCTAGTTTCTTGGCTCCGCGGGTAGGATTCGAACCTACAACCAGCCGATTACACGTTTCCAACTATTACTAGTGGCGTGGACTATATCATCTCCATTCCATTGTTCCTGTTTGGGATTAGGAGCGAGGGGCTTCGCCTGCATCACGTTCGTGACCGGCTACTTCCTTTCGGAATAGTCTCTGAACCTTCTCGCCTAAATTCTAAAGTAAAATTCGGCGGGCTCGGCTGCTGATTGTCCTTCTTACGTGAACACGCAAAAGGATTTCCAGCAATTCACCTCATTTTTCAATCCGCCTTTCAGCGGAAAGCTGCAATAATTTACAGTCGGCTGCTCTACCATTGAGCTACACCGGAGCAGAACAATCATTTTTCAAAGAAATTCTGTTTGGGAGCGACACTACCCCGGCACTTACTTCACGATGGCAATTCGCACACAGAAGAGCACATTTATCCAATTCGGCCCTTACTTTCTCCCATGAGCGAGTATACCCCTTTTCTCCGATGCCGAAACTCTTATCCTTTTTGTCGATATGATGCAATTCCAACGCGCCGAAGTGCCGATTGTAGCCGCACAATTCACATTTTCCACCTTTATACTCTAGTGCGAGAAATTTTAACTTCTTCCGCCGCTTGGCTACTGCTTTAATCAATGTCTCGCGACGATCGGCATATGTCCTTTTATCTGGCATGACAATTAGTATATCGCCAAATGAAAGATGGCGCGAAAACTCCTTCAAACCACTGAAGGCTATGATAACAAAATCCGCTAAAAAGTGAAATCGGTCAAAGTGAACGAAGGGGCAGCAGGGCGGTTGACCCGGTAGCGAATTTTGGCATTGGGTTTTTGGCCCGGCCCGCCTTTGGCAGGCAATGCCAAAATTTACTACCGGGTTGAAAAAATGGGCGCGAGCATATATGATGCGGGATGATTCAACGTACACAACCCAGCATATCCACAAAAAATGAACGAGGAATTCCGCGTCGGTTCATATATATATTTCGGAGGTCATCTCAAATCATTCAGGGTGTTACGGCGAGACGGAGATGAGCTTGAAATTCAAGTGGGAAACGGCTCTGCCGGCATTAAAACGCGAATGCTGCATATCAAACGCGACTATGTGTCGTCGGCTCGGCCGACTCTTGGCGCCATGGAGATAAAGGGATTCCGCCGGGGGGTTCGCTCTCGCGCATTCCGCTGCCGTTAAGAACCCTCGGGAAATTCAACGAGTTTCCCCGCATGATAACTGACCAAGACCCGCCAGCAGTTGATTAAACGCGCCCCGTTGCTATACTCTTCACAGAAAACACATACCAAATCGTATTCCAAAACCGCAAGAGAAAGTGTCCGCATGAAAAAACGGATTTCGTTTGAGAAGCTTATTCATAAAATGATATTCGACAGGGCACGGGGCAAACAGAAGAAAAAACTCTTGGCTCTGCTAAACCGAGGATACAAGATTGAACGGGCTAACGGCTTTGAAGGTATCGAGATACGAAGGGGTCGCGTGTGGCGCTGTATCACAGTAAGTGGAAGGGACCTCTCACCCTCTCAATTTTGAAGATACGAGAAACACACGCACCGCTGCCACTCTCCAAGTGGCAGCGATTTTTTAAAGACTTGCAACGGAACCAATGTCTGTATTGTAGGAAAAGCGAAAAGTCCTTCGGACTATTTTTTACAGTCCGAGTCGCCGCAGGGTAAGCGCCTGAATTACCGAAGCGCCGAGCTCTTTCGCGTTCATCCTGCCACTTACCCTTTCAAGCTCATCCTCTGCCTCATCGCCAATACGGCGCAACTCTTGCATGAGCGAGAAAAGGTCGTCCGGGTCGAAGCCGCGCTGTACCACGAGGGCTTTAACCTCCGCGATTTTTACTTTCGCCGCCGCGAGTAATTCTTCAAGCCGCGTGACATCTTTCCCCGCTTTCCTGTGCCGCGCAATCTCTCTCTCCGCCATGGCAATTTCCTTGTTCGCCGACTTTATCATCTTGGAAATTGAACCGAGCTGGCGCACCAATTCAAGACTCCGATGGATGTCCCCTACTTTCTCAAAGAACCCATCCATGGTGTCGCGAATATCGTCTCCATCCTCCTCTCCGGCCGCAATCGCGCTTCGGACGCGCTCCCATTCCGCTTTGAGCGCGCCGACCTCCTCCTCAACCTTCGCAACGGCTTCCGCGAACTCCCTTCCCGCCTTGCTTTTCTTAACCTTCGCGACCATTTTGTCAATTTTCGCGAATTCTTTACTCACTTGCTTCGTCATTTGTGAAAGCCGCTCGATCATGCCGATTTTCTGTCCCAACTCCCCAAGATCCGAGCCCTTATCCTGAATAACCTCCATTGCGGCCTCAATTTCTTCGTTAAGCTCGGTAGCGTCTTTAATGATATCAAGAGCGGCCTGGAGCTCTTGTATGAGCGTTTGCGCGTCAGCGGGAACGGTTAACCCCTTCCTGGAGAGATTATCCATCATCTTTCGTATCTGCTTTAGGCCTCGCTCCATTCCACTCATGCCGCGTTTCATTTGGCGCAACCGCTCCTGCTCCATCAATTTCTCTCGCTCTTCCATTTTCCGTTCCACTTCTTCCTGGTTTTCTTCACTGCCGCCGAACTCATCACCACCACCAAATGGGCGGCCATTCGGGCGACTCTCTCCCATAAAGGGTCGGCCCTGCGTATTGTCTCTCCCGCCCTCCATGAACGGCTGTCCTTGCGGGTGAAATTCACCGTCTCGTTGCGGCGGCGCGTAGCGCTCCCGCATTTCACGCGTTCTCTGCTCGGTTTGACGTCGTGCCTCCTGCTCATATTGCCGTTTGTATTCTTCTTCATAAGAACCGCCTTGCGGCCGGTTCATTCCGTCTTCCACTGGACGCCCAAGCATTTCGGGCTGGCGAAATTCTCCGCCTCCTCCACCGCCTGAAGGCATGTGGGGCGGCACACGAGACGGCTCAAAACTTCCACTGCCGTCTGTCGGGGGCGGCATCATGGTTCCTCTGCTGTCTCCGCTTGGAGGCGGCGGTGGCGGCGCCGTGGCTCCTCCATCAGAAGGAAGCGGCGCCAAGCCAATATCCTGTGCGACGGCTACATCGGGAGTGCATACAGTAACCCCAGCCACGACGATAAGCGCGGCTACAACAGAGACATGTTTCCGTGACATAGTAAACACTATATTACATCTGATAATGCTGTGTATGCGGACATTATATTCCCACCGTACCATGCAATGATAGTATGTTGTCCACACCCAAAGAAGCTGCGAGTTCAGTGGGTAAGAGTCAGACTCTCCCCCGAGAGTTTGACTCTTACCGTCTTTCCACTTTCCACCAATTGCCAAAATCTACTACGAGAGATTGACAGCATTGAGCACATTTGTTAGGGTGTATCGCATGATACGCCGATTCGAAATGATGATGGCTATGATGATGAAAACCTCCTCGGAGGCTGATTTTTGTGTTGTAGCTACCGCGTAAACCAATCCAACGCTTCAAACCAAAAACCAGCCGACGAGGCTGGTTTTTTCGTGTGGTACACGAAAAGAGAATCTTAGCCATTGTGGTGAAAGATGAAAGTCCTTGGACTTACACATATACTCTCGGACGCGGTATCCGAGCAAGTTCATCGAAATTAAGAGGTAATTATGATAGAAAAAGTCCCCCAAATACCTTGTAGCCGCTGGGGCTGCAGGGTGGTAAGGCCAACGAATCAGATGATTCGCTTCGGCAACGGCTATTTCTGTTCCACACATTGCCGTGTGCGACAAGTGTCGGCCGCCAAACGATCGGCGGGCTCTTCACAAAAAACTAAAGTTTGAGCGCGAGCGGCCGCGTGAGACCGGCAAGCGGCCTGATTTTCCGAAAAGCCGTTTTCCCGACGCAACCTGTGGTGTGTGCGTCGGGATTTTTATGTTCACTATAACAATCATTCGACAAATTAAATGACCCCGCCTCTATTCCACTATTCGCGCGAATGGTGGAACAGAGGCCTTTTTGAAAAGAGGAGAATGTCAACAGAAGTTTGCATAGGGGAAGCCAACAGCTAAAATGGAACACATGGTTTTATCACGAAAACAAAGTGTTGTTCTTGTTTTTGGAGTGTTCGACGGACTGCACAACGGACACCGATTTCTACTTGGGGAAGCGCGCAAATTGGGAAATCGCCTTATCGCGGCGGTGGCGCAGGACAGTGTGGTTGCGCAGATAAAAAGACGCCCTCCCGTTCATTCTCTTGCAGAGCGGATAAAAATGCTGGAAGAAAGCAGACTGGTGGACCATGCGGTTCCCGGAGACACAACGCTTGGTAGTTGGAGCGCTGTAATGAAATGGAAACCTAATATCGTCGCCCTTGGTTACGACCAAACTGAACTTGAAAAGGAACTTCGCACATTCATCAAAAAGGAAAATCTCCCGCTCGCTATCGTAAAAATAGAAGCCCATGAGGGAAATCGTCTCCATTCGCGATTCCTCCGCACCTCCTGACTTTCCCAGTTTGCCTGCTCACTTCTATACTTCAAAGTATAGAAGTGAAGACGTTAAGATCTTTAGTTTTTAGTGTCGGCTCCACCCCGCCGGTCCCGTTCTCTTTTCCACTCCTTCAACTTCATAATGCTTTCAAGATAACCGCCAAATCCGCCATCAAGCCATGCGTGCACGCTCGCGATAGTGGCAGGAGATGTATGCATTTTTCTTTCTATTTTGTCATAACTCCAGCCCGCATGAATGAGTTCCGCGATTTTTAACCGGCGCGCAAGCATGACCGCTTCCGTTTCGCTTAACAAATCCTTCAAAAAGTTCCGAATCGAGTTCTTATTTTTGAGGAGCGCAAGCGTTATCCAAAACTCTTCAAGAAGCTTGTTCCTTTCCTGCAACGACATGTGTTGTGGTTTTGACCGCGGCATACTGTGCTTGCAGTATACTACTATACTTTAAAGTATGGAAGTATATATAGAGTGAGCGTACGGAGTTGCCTAAAAGGATGAGGATGCTCGTCTTTCGACGAAATGCGAGATAAAAAACAGCGACTCCTTTCCCTGTGGGTCGCTGGGCGATTGAGTATTGATTGCCGGCAAAATGCAGCCAATCAGGCGAGTTTGAGTTCTTCCCGCAATGCGCGGTTGACCTCGACAACCGGGTCTTTTGCCCCAAGAATCTGCCGCCCCATTACCAAATGGGTGGCGCCGTTTTGGATGGCGTTCGCTGGAGTATCAACCCGCGCTTGATCTCCAACTTCAACCCCCGGAGAACGCACGCCTGGCGTAACGAAGGTTTTGTTGGGATAGAGCGCCCGCAATTCGCCGACTTCCTGCGGCGAGCAAACGAAGCCATGAGCTCCAGCACGATCCCCAATCGCCGCCAAAGTCTTCACTTGATCGAGCGGCACTCGGTGGTAGATTTCCTTCGAAGTCACGAGGTCAATTGAAGTGGGTACGGTAACGACCAAAACCTTAGTCGGAGTTCCTTTCAGAACATCCACCACGGATTTAATCATCTTCTCGCCACCAGATCCATGGACTGTAACAGCCCACGGCGGATTGAGAAGAAGTCGCTTGCTGATGTTTTCCAGCGTATTCGGAATATCATGGCCCTTGATGTCGGCCATGACACGCCCGTACACCGAAAGGTCGGGAAGCAGTCGATCAAAACCGCGCGCCCACAGTAGGTCGTTGACCTTGAGAATGCACCCCGTCGTTCGGAGCGGATCAATTACCGCGAGCACGTCCTCCCAATCCTTGCCATCGAGCGCCACGATGATTGGATTCTTCTCCTCTGCCGCGGGGTCGCATCGACGTATGAGTCCGCTCGTAACGAGGAACTTTCGCACGTCATGTAGCGTCATAGCAGGCCAGACCTCACTTGCGATGCCAGTCTCCGCAAAGCCCTTTTTCCACCCTTGCTGCCGGTCAACGAAGACCACAATGGGCAGATGCGTCACCGGCAAGCCAAGAAGCGTCCGGAATGGACCGAGTTTTGAAATGCCCGTTGTGATCACATCATCAATGAGGCAGACTCGTTCCCCCTTCCTGATTTCCCCGATCATGGTTGCCTTTGCCACACGTGCTTCTTTCGGAGCGTCGCGGAGCGTGATGAAGGGCCGATCAATCTCCTCCGCAAGCATCCCGGCAAAACAACTCACGGAGTCGGGAATCTCCGCGAATCGATCAACCCGGAGCCGTCGCAGGGGATTCGCGTACACCTCGGCGAGGAAGCGGCATGCCTTGGGACAATTTCTCGCTTCCCGCACATTGATGTACACATCCGTCGTGCCACCGGCTTTGAGCGGTAGTTTCCGATTGTTATCCCATTTGATGAGTCCGCAATTGAAGTCAATGAGTTGCGCTAACACCTCACTCTGTTCACCAGAAGTGAGCCAGCACGAATCGTCTGTTTTGAACATAAGTTTTCTGTGTGTTTGTATTGGATTCCCGACAGGGAAGCGTGAGGACCACCCAGGGGTAGCCGACGAGTCCACGTACTCTTGTACGGTATTGTTCCAAAAACAATGCGCCTTCCGACTCTCCATGAGTGCCGTTCCCGATTCACAGCGGGATAACCGCGGGGGCCAACAATGTCAGACGACGAGTCCACGACCACGAGCATTTCATTTCTGCCGCCAACCACAGCATTGCCAAAGAACCCATTACGGCCTAGCCTAGCCGAGAGGGACGAAAAGTCAAGGAGAATACAAACGAGGCGTTAATAGCGAGGAGGGGATGGCGAAAGAGATTCCTGGTCGCGGCGCTGTAAGAGGCGCACGAGATAGGTCGAGAAGACGACGACAATGACGCTCAAAAGAACGGCATAAATGAATTTTGCCGGTATGCTGTCCTTGTCGAGCGGAAAAAGGTATTCAATGAGCGCCTTGATGGCATCATTCCACGCAAGACCCACGACAAGGCCGAGACCAGCAGTAATAAAGCCAAGAGTGCGGTCACGCACTTCTTTCTGGAACGTCCTTCCTTCCTCTTTTACTTTGTCGAGATTTGTGGGCAATATGCCGTTCTTATTTCCTTCTACTAACTTCTTCACTGTATTTCATACACCACGCCTTTTCGCTCCCCGGACAACTTTTCTTCGAAAATTTGAATGGGCAAGCGCCATTCCGTTTCCTACCTTACTGAATCTTATAAACAACATCTTTTCTTTCAACAACAACTTTCCAGCTGTTTCGCCTCGCGTGCGCGAAAAGCTTCGCGTTTGGATTAAAGCATATCGGCTGTTCCACAAGCTCCAAAAATGGAATGTCGCTCTCCGTATCCCCCACCCCGATTGAGCCGCGAAGCGTCAGCCCCTCCTTATCGAGCGCGTGTCTCGCGACGGATGCTTTGTTGAATATGAACGCCTCTTCCATGACTCTCCCCGTGAATCGCTCCATCGGACCCATCTCATAGAAAAGTCCGTAGACCTTGTCAAACCCGAGCCGTTTGCAGAAGTGGTCCAGCGCGCCCTTTGGGGAATGTGAGATGGCGAGGAGAAAATATCCTTTTCGTTTGCACTCCTTGATAAGGTCGCGCGTAAAGCGATACACTCTGTCTTTTTGCTCGGCGGCGACCTCTTCCGCGACACGACTAAAGTCATCATACGCGACGCCTTTGATGTTTTTCGTGAACGCGCCGACGACCGCCTTCACGTACACGTCATAATCGCCTTTCCTATCAAGCCACGCCAGCTTCTGCCGCGCGAAATCCTGCGCGGCGGTTTTTTTGAAGATGCCCTCTTCAATGAGCCGCAAAACAATCTGAATATACAAACTGGAGCGAAAAATGGTTCCGTCAATATCGAAAATAGCGACTTTCTGCATTTGATTTATGATTTAGGATTTAAGATTTTTGATTTACGAATTCCTGCTTTTCTATTTCTGCCTCTTAAATCATACATCATAAATCTTAAATCTTTTCTACTTCTTCCCTTACCAACAAAGCGAACTAGCGGATTTCAGAAACATCGCGAAAGGCGGTTGAAAATCAAGAAGCCGAGCAGGAAAATTGAACTGTCTGACAAGTCCGCGAGGAGTTTTCGATTTTCCGTTGCGAGGCGATTATGATTTTCTTATCGCCGAAGCACGTTTCTGAAATCCGCTAGAGCGCGACTACTTCTTCCCACGGCAATCCCTTTTTGCCGAAATGGCCGTAGGCGGCGGTTTGAAGATAGAGCGGACGGCGCAGATTGAGCCGCTCAATGATGGCGAGCGGACGGAAGTCAAAGTGCCTGTTCACGAGCGGCGCCAAACTTCTCCCTTTTTCATCTATCGCGTGCACCATGAGCGGGTCAATGTGGCCGATGGCATACGCGACGGAGACGAGGCAATCCTTGGCATATCCGTTTGCCACGAGATTTTTCGCCACAAAGCGACACATATACGCCGCGGAGCGGTCTACTTTGGTGAGGTCTTTGCCGGAAAACGCGCCGCCGCCGTGGCAGATGAGCCCACCGTACGTATCCACCATGATTTTGCGCCCGGTAAGACCGGTGTCCGCCTCAAAGCCGCCGAGCACGAAATTTCCGGTTGGGTTGACGAGCACTTCAACGCCCTTGAGGCCATCAAGCACTGGTTTGATGATTTTCTCTGTCACCGCTTTTCTGATATCTTCGTGGCGTACTCCCTTTTCATGCTGGGTGGAGACGAGCACTTTGGTGAGTTTCCCGCCTTCAAACGTAATCTGCGTCTTGCCGTCGGGACGCAACCACTTAATCTTGCCTTTCTCCCGCGCCTCCTGAAGTCGTTTTGCCAACTTATGCACATACACGACGCCCGCGGGTAAATATTCTTTTGTTTCCTTCGTCGCGAAACCGTACATGATGCCTTGGTCTCCCGCTCCGCCGGTATCCACTCCCTGCGCGATATCGGGTGATTGAGTTACGATGTAGACATCAATCTTAAGGTCGTTGCCGTAGCCGATTTCCTTGTAGAGTTTGCGCGCCAGCTTCTCGTACGGGACATACGCCTTCGTCGTAACTTCGCCGCCTATGACAAGGTGACCGTGACTTCCGAACGTCTCCACCGCCACGCGGCTCATGGGGTCCTGCCGCAGACACTCATCAAGTATGGCATCCGAAATCTGGTCGCATACTTTGTCCGGATGACCATTGGTAACGCTTTCAACGGTATACGTTTGCCGGTCGTGTATATGCATGGCTGATTTATAAGGAGCGAAGCGACTATATAAATCTTCCCCCGTTAAATAATCCGCCGCAGGCGGATTCCCCGCCAGAGGCGGGGATTTAACGGGGTCAGAAAATCATGTCCGCTCCGTTCGCTAATTTCTGTTAAAAAACTGTTAATAAAAATCCTTCCCCAATGGGAAAGATTTTTCTTGGTATCCTTCCCCATTCGGGGCTGGGTTCTAGCACCACACTCTCACAAAGCCGGTTGCCGGAGGATCGTTCCGCCAGTACTCTCCCCTCACTCTTGATATTGTTATATACCCCCACACCAAAACTTGCATTACTCCGCATCACACACAGTCGAAGAATAGGTAAACTTTGGCGTGGGGGTGTATTTGTAGAGGACATGATACACAACTCGCGAAAAGCACGCAATGTTACGCTATCGGCCATTGAAAGTGTTACCGAAAACGGAGTGGATAGGCCATAAATAGGTTACCGTGGTCGCATTATGACCATGGAAACAAAAAAAGA
>MHSB01000012.1 GCA_001821155.1 Candidatus Taylorbacteria bacterium RIFCSPLOWO2_01_FULL_50_130
GCTTTTTAGCCGAAATGGGGATAAAAAAGAGTTAAAATATTTGACAAGTGATGATTAACATTGACTAGGGCACCAAAAAATAATGCACTTGGGTCAGCTTCTAAAACCAGGCAAAACTCCGAACAGAAAGGGCCAGAAAAAATGAAAGTGTTTGTGTTTCAAGATATAGATATAGTGGCAGTAGTTCTTCTGAAGCTCAACGACAAGACCAACCGACGCGGCGTAGTGGCAAGATTCGTTCTAAAGGACGACCCAAAAATCAGCAACTGGCCATTTTAGCCGATAGGTGCGTTTGCTCTGAACCAATACATTCTTTCCATCCCCAAATCCCCGGCCGCAACAATTACGAATAAGCCAGCGGCCGCTAAGTTATTCGTAACACAGAAATCACTTCAGATCAAAATGCGAACGTAGGTAAGCGTCATTTTCAATTTTATCCGCAATGATATATAAAATATCTTTGCCTATTCTAAAATCGGCTTTCAATAAAGCAATTAGATCCTCGCAATCATAAGGGCAAACCCACACGCTGTGTTGTAAATGAATAAAACCGATCGCTCTCAATGTGTTTCGCAATTTCTCTCTCAATTCTTTCCTTTTCTCTCTGATATCGAAAATTACAATCCTCCACTTCCCATCCCATTTTCTCGGCTTCGGCATACCAAAACCGACGCCGACGCGCCGACGCAAATAGTCTCCGCCTTCTTTCGTCAAGCGGAGAAATTTACCCTTGTCGGTTTGTTCAAAATACACAAAACCCGACTTCAGGAGTCTGGACAAGGACTCGTTCACTGAGTAGCGCGGGTCGCGTCTGACAGTCTTCCAACCGCCTTTCTTTAACTCTTTTAAAATCATTGCCGCCGCCAAGGGCGAAGACAAAGCGCCAATGGCGGCTACGGTAAAAAGAATGGCCTTTTGAATTTTTGCCAAACGAACTTTCTTTTTTATCTCTTTTTCAAGACTTCCCATAGAAATGCTATTACGAATAAGCTAGCGGCCGCTAAGTTATTCGTAATGAAAGTTTTCAGCGGGCTTGCCAGCCTCGGTCGGCCAGTCCTTTGTAAACCTCGGCCATGATCTTATTCACCTCGCCGTCGGCGAGGGTTCGTCCGGCAGACTGGAAAACCAGCCGGAAGGCGTAGGAAATTTTTTGTTCGCCTGCCTGCCCGCCTGCGCGCGGCGCGCCTGTCTGCGTGTCCCGCACAGGTAGACGGACAGGCGCCGCCCCGGCAGGCGGGCCTTTCGGTTTGTAAATATCAAAAAGATAATGATTGGCCAAAAGGTCGGCCGATTGCCCTACCGCTTTTTCAATCACAGACCACACGGCTTGGTCGGAAATATTTTCCGGCACGAAAAGAGCGACATCGCGGACAATGAATGGGTAAGTTGAAAACGGCTTGTATTTTGTTGTTTCAACCGGCGGCAACTTCGGCCGCCAGTTCTCCGGCGCGGAAATTTTCGGAGGTATCGGTTCCAAATCAATTTCAGCGGCGTTGTCTGTAATTTTTGCCTTCAATTCAATGCCAAGCTCGGCGGAAATTTTTTTGACCGCGCCCTCAACAATCCCTTTGTTTTTAATCCGCCCCGGCGCGTAGCCGAGCGCGAGGTGGCTTTCTTCCCTTCCCCCAAACTCACCCGCCGAAGCCGAGGCGGAGGCGGGCCACACCTTTCCGATCTCAAAAATCTTCACTTCCGGGAGGCCGATTAGCGGCGCGTTTGCGGCATTTAGTTTCAAACTCGTCTTCAAATTTTCCGAAAGATTGGTCCGCAAAAAAGACTTATCCGAAGCAAGGGGTTTTTCTATGGCCAACTCCCCCTTCGCGGAAAGAGAAGAGGCCATAATCTCCGAAAAGCCGCCGGCAACGAGAATTTCTCGGATCCGATTCTCAAGGTAAAAACGAGCCGGGGTCGCCGTCTCCAGTTTCGCGGCCGGCAAAGCCGCCACTGGCACCTTATCGTAACCGTAAAGCCGGCCGACTTCCTCCGCCAGGTCTTCGGGAATTTTCAAATCCAGCCTCTCAAACGGAATCGCGGCCGATAAAACTCCGCCGCCTCTGATCTCTACCGCGATACCGAGCCGTTCCAAAATTCCCGCGATTTCTTTCTCCGAAATCTTCAAATCAAGCAGACTGTTTATAAAATTGATCTTTGCCTCAATCACACTTTGGCGCGCCGGGGTCGGATATGCGTCTTTAACCTCCCCGAATTCCGCCTCCGGCAAGAGATCGGCAAGGAGAGCGGAAAATTCCGTCATCGCTTTACCGGCTACCTCTGGCGAAATCTCGTTTTCAAAACGTTTAGAGGCGCCGGTTCGGATTTGCAGCCTCTCGGACGCGCGGCGGATCAGAGTTGGTTCAAAATTGGCCGATTCCAGAATCAAATTTTTCGTCTCCGGCCCGACTTCAGCCCGCTTGCCGCCTTTGATGCCGGCAATCGCAAGAGGCCCCATATCATCGGCGATCATCAGAATTTCCGAATCAAGGATAATATCTTTACAGTCAAGAGTTGAAATTTTCTCGCCGCTTTCCGCCCGCCTAATTTGAATCGCCCCCTTTACTTTATCGGCGTCAAAAGCGTGAAGCGGCTGGCCCATGTCAAACATCACAAAGTTCGCGGCATCCACGACATTGTTTATGCTTCGCTCCCCGATTGATTCAAGACGCTCTTTGAGCCGCTTGGGCGACTCGCTTATTTTGACGCCGGAAACCCTTCGGCCGATGTAGCGGCGGCAATCAGAAATACAGCTTTCAGCTTCTAGCTTATGGCTTATAGGGTTAGGATCGGAAATAACAACTTTTAGTGGAGGCAATTTCTCAACGTTCGGGTTTTTCTTCAGAGGCAAGACGATTTTTTCATCAATCGCCGCAGCGATCTCATGCGCAATGCCGCGGTGGCAAAGCGCGTAGTGAGCGCGATCAGGCAAAACTTTTACGTCCAAAACAGAGTCGCCGTTCTTTTGTTCTATGCCATCAATTTCAAAAGCACTGAACGTCAAAACCTCACCGACTTTCTCCGCCGGCGGCAGTTTCTCTTTGAAGTATGTTTGGAGCCAGTTGTAAGAAACAAGCATAGAAATAATTTTGATCAGAGCTGTCTTGCTTTACCTTAAATCAAATGAGATCTTTCTCTGATACGTCTTATATATTCCCGGAAACCCTCCATGTCTTCTTTTGTTTCGGTTTGCTTTTCAATCCAGTACGTATCAAGTCCGTATGCCTCTGTCAAAAATCTTGTGGCGATTTCTTTATCAATTACATACTGATCATCTGTTTTAAGTTTTGGGTCGAATCTGTCCAGAACATCTTCAGTAATTTTTTTAATTATAAAAAGCTCGTTGTTTGAAAGATTTTCGATGTGAAAGCTAGACCGCAATAAATCAATCGTTTCTTTCATCCACAACTGCACGTTCTCGTTATTGCTCTGAAACGACTCCGGGAATTTCATACTCTAAATTGATTGATAAACCTCAAATCCCCGGAATAAAACAGGCGGATGTCGGGAATGCCGTATTTGACCATCAGAAATCGGTCTATGCCGCCGCCGAAAGCAAAACCGCGATACCCTTCCAAACCGACTGCTCGGAAAACATTGGGATGCACCAAACCGGCGCCCATCATTTCAAGCCAGCGGTCGCCAAATTTGACATCCACTTCAATACCGGGTTCAACGAAGGAAAAGAAGCTCGGCCGGAAACGGATTTCCGCGTCCGGGCCGAAATACTTTTTAAAAAAATGGAGAATCGTCCCCTTCAGATGGGCGAGCGAGACTTCTTTGTCCACGTACAATCCCTCCACTTGAAAAAACTGGGCCTCGTGGGTGGCATCGGTGGCCTCATTACGAAAGACTTTTCCCGGCACGATAATCCGGTAAGGCGGCTTTATCCCCGCCTTCAACTTCTCCTCCATATATCGGATTTGTACTGGGGATGTATGGGTACGAAGTAATAATCTTTCATCTTTAATCTTTAATCCTTGACGGGACTTTTTGCCTCCTCTTTCTTTTGTTAAAGATAAAGGATTAACAGTTAAGGATTCACTCTTTGGTTGTTTCAACCAAAAGGTGTCCTGCATATCGCGCGATGGATGGTCCTTCGGCACGTTAAGCGCGTCAAAGTTGTGCCACTCATCTTCTATTTCCGGGCCGCTGGCCACCTCAAAACCAATCTGACCGAAAATCTCGGCAATTTCAAGAATTGCTCTGGATATCGGGTGAAGATGGCCTTTTTCCTTATTCTCCATGAAGATACTTTAACAGAGAAAAAAAGAAACTGAAAGGCGGGCGGCACAAAGCGCCGCCCGCCAAATAGTTGGTCAATCCGCCAGCTGGCAGACAGAGAGTTTAACCCTGGAGCCGGTGGTCAGGCTCGAACTGACGACATCCACTTTACAAAAGTGGCGCTCTGCCAACTGAGCTACACCGGCAGTTTTACCTTGATTTTAGATACTTCACCTTCCTTCTCACTCTTCCATTGCCTTTATTGAGGTTTCTGAAACGAGGCGTAAGGGAATGACAGTTGGGACAGATCAAACGGAGATTATCTTCATCGTTATTCGCGGGTCTTTCTTTCCTGCCTCTGTATGCTAAACATAATTTCATCAGTTAAGTATACAATACTTAATATAAAGAATGGCATACAGCATACACTTTGAGGTATAGCGCACCGGCCTGTCAAAAGTTACGGTGCGGTAGGCCGCTTATTGTTTTTATCTTCCTTCTCAAGAACGGTCTTGAGATGCGCCGAGACCTCATTTCCATGTCGCAGATGCAACCTGCGCGTGCGAAGATATCGATTAAGACGCGCTGCCACTGTATGCATGGTGGCATCAAAGACGGTCCGGATCTTGATGCTAGAAGTCCGCACGGAGCGCAGTGACGCGTGAAAACCTGCCGATACTGCCATGCGCACATTCAAGCGGCAATATGCCAAGCACCGTGCAAGGAGAGGATCGACGGCGCTTCGAAAACGAGTAAGCGGTGTCTGCACCCCCCGATTAAGCTCCAATATCTTGCATCCCAAAAGCGCCAAAAGTCCTAAAAATGAGACGGCAAATACAGTGGTGGATATCATATTCGCTACGCGCGATTTCCTGTCGCAAAGCGCGCAAAACGTGTTACCGCGATTTTTTCCCCGAATTTCTGCGTCGCCTGCTCGATGAGAGAACGAATGGTCTGGTCTGGATTTTTTATGAAGGGCTGATCAAGCAATATCTTTTCCGCGAGATAAGAATTGAGCTTGCCCTCCAGGATTTTCTCGCGCATTTCTTTCGGCTTACCTTCCGCTTCCTTCGCGAATACTTCTCGCGCGCGCATGAGCGTGTCTTCGCTAACATTTTCGCGTGTAATGAATTCCGGCCGTGAAGCCGCCACATGCATGGCTATGTCGTACGCAAGCGCTCTGAATGCTTCATTTCCGGAAACGAAGTCGGTTTCCGACGCGAGTTCTACGAGCGCGCCGACGGCACCGCTATGGTGAATGTACGCCGCGATGGTCCCCGCCCCAAGAGACCGATCCGCTTTTTTTTCGGCGGCGGCGGCGCCTCTCCGCTGCAAGATTACTTTTGCCTTTTCAATATTCCCCCCCGCCTCCTCCAGCGCTTTTCGGCAGAGCATGATGGAAATGCCTGTTTCCTCGCGAAGAGCTTTAATCTGTTCTGTGGTAATAGTCATGTCAATATCGAGTCTCGAAAAATATCACATACCGAACAAGAAAATCCTGTGCTCTGGTTTGGCATTGAATATTTTGTATTTTTAGATATTCGAAATTCGAGATTTAAGAATCTAAGATTTCTGTGCGATTTCTTTTCCCGCCAACCCCGCTTGATACGCTTCCGCTATTTTATCAACAAAGTACGCGATACTCTGTCGAGAAGCATCGTTCCCGGGAATAACATAATCTATCTTGGAAAAATCGCAGTCCGAGCTTGCGAGCGCAACGACTGGAATTCCGACTTTTCGCGCCTCGGTGACAGCGGTGTGTTCCTTTCCCGGGTCAACAACGAAAAGCGCTCCGGGAATGCTTTTGAGAGGAACCAGCCCCCCGAAAAGCCCCTCGAGACGCGCAATGTCGCGGTCAATCAGCAACCGTTCCTTCTTCGTGTATTTCGCGAGTTCCCCCTTCTCGCGTTTTTGCATGAGGTCCAGCATGGCATCCACACGCGCGCGAATGTTGGCGAAATTGGTCAGCGTGCCCCCCACCCAACGGCCAAATACAGCCGGCATGCCAATCTTCCGTGCTTCATTTTTTACGGCATCGCTTGCTTCGCTTTTCCCCCCGACCAGGAGAAGCATCTTTCCCGTCCGTGCCAGTTGCGTCACAAATTCTCCTGCTTGTATAAGCGCGGGCTTTGTTTTTTCCAAATCAAAGATTTCCACGCCATTTTTCGCCCCGAAAATGAACGGAGTGGCAGTTGGATGGCGTTTTGAACGCCGGTAACCGAAATGGGCGCCAATGGAAAAGAGCTCGTCTATCAGCTCGTCGCCTGAGGTTTTTTGCGCTGTGTCCATGGTGGAGGGAGTGTAACAAAAGTCTGACTAAGAAGCAACTTTTTTTAAAAGACCGAATATCTAATCTCGAATCTCAAAAAAAGAGAAATACCAAATTAAGAAAAAGGGATGACTTTTTCTGTTTTTTGTTGAGGATTTTGGATTTTCGATAGTGAAGCTCCACCAACAGAGCTGGTGGCTTCTTTCCTTTCGTTTCTTGAGCCCTGCGGGCGGCCGCCCCATCTCCCCGACAGAGTCGGGGGATTTATGCGGCTCATTAAATATTCGCGATTCGATATTAACTTTGCCTCTCAACGCTAGCTTGCTCAAGCGCCTCCATAATCGGACCAAGATTCCCCTCAAAAATGCTTGGCAAATTGTGCCATGATTCTTTGATGCGGTGGTCGGTTATCCGATCCTGCAGGATATTGTACGTGCGGATTTTTTCGGAGCGGTCACCGGTGCCAATTTGCTCCTTGCGGGCGCCCGCGTACTTCTTCGCCTCCTCCTCCTCTCTCATGCGCTCCAGCTTGGAAAGCAAAATGCTCATGGCTTTCTCCCGATTCCGCCCCTGGCTTCGCTCCGATGTACAGCGCACCACGATGCCGGTTTGCTTGTGCGTGAGGCGCACCGCCGTTTCCACTTTATTGACGTTCTGTCCCCCCTTGCCTCCCGCCCGTGAAAATTCTATCTCAATGTCGGAGGGCGGAATGATGATGTTTGCTTGTTTGCGTATCGGCAAAATCGCGACCGATGCGGTGGACGTGTGCACGCGTCCTGATTTCTCGGTTTCAGGCACTCTCTGCACACGATGCACGCCGGTTTCAAACCGCAAAGTTTTGTATGCCCCCTTGCCGCTTATCTCAAATGTCGCCTCTTTGTAACCGCCAATGGGGGTTGGAGACTCGTCTACAACGACAATCGCCCACCTCTTTTTCTCTACGTAAGCCCGATACATATCGGCGAGTTTTCGCGCGAAAAGCGCCGCTTCTTCTCCTCCCACGCCGGCGCGAACCTCAAGCACAAGCTCGTTCGGAAACATGTCTTCCTCCTCTGCGTCCTTAAGAATGTTGTCCATCTGATTTTGGAGTGCGTCTTTTCGCGCCTCAAGTTCCGCAAGTTCCTTTTTCGCAAGCTCGCTTATGGACGGGTCTTCTTTGAGCACCGCGTGTATATCTTCCTCCTCTTTAAGGAGCCGCTCCAAGCTTTCTGAAAGGTAGGCCGTTTTGCGGTTTGATTTGTATTTTTCTAATTCCATATCTTAAAGAGACTACACAAAACACAGACCGCACAGTATCCAAACAAAGCTACAAACTACTCAAAACACAAATTCATTTTACTGTTTGGGTTTTTGTGCACTGTGTTTTGAAAAGTTTGCTTTGCCTTTGTGCTTTGTGAAGTTTGTTTGGTTCTTGTGTGTTGTGCTTTGTGCTTTAACGCACGTCGGCACACCGGCCCATCGCCGGCCATCATAATACTAGAAGGTACACTACGCTTTCTTTTTGGTAGTTTTCTTTGTGGTACTTTTTGCCTGTTTCGCCTTAAAGCGCTCCACCCTTCCGGCGGAGTCTATCACCTTGTCGCCGCCGGTATAGAACGGGTGGCAGTTGGAGCAGATTTCAACGTGAAATTCCGACTTGGTGGAGCCGACTGCAAAAATCGCCCCGCACGCGCAGGTTACTTTGGCTTCCGGAAAATATTGCGGGTGGATGTCAGATTTCATACGAAAATACGAACTATGCGAATATACGAACTGCTATAAATCAGAATACAAATATCCTACCAGAAAATCCAGAAATTGACAAATTGGGCCGCAGGCAGATAGAGGGAGCGAAAATTATGTTCGGCCGATGTATGGGAATGCTCGGCATTTCACTCGCGAAAGAGCAGTTGGGAGTTTTCGCCCAAACCAAAACAACCTAGCTTGAACCAAAGCTTTGCAGGTTTTTTACTCCTCCACGCGCCACATACCCCCGTGTGTGGCGCCTTTTCTTTTTCCCTACTAACTACTAGCTACTAACTATTCTGACTTAAGATATCTATCTGCCGCTGGTACTTCTCCGCAAGCTCCATGACATCATCGCCGTAAAACGCGTACGCTTTTTTGTTCGCGTTCTGCCAGCCGGCAAAATAGCGTAGTGCCGCGAGCCGCTCTGCCGCTGGCGTGTTTTTGTCCGCTCCGTTGTCCATAAGAAGGAGCGCCGCAGCCATAAAGGCGTCAAACGGGTCCCACGGATTCGGAGGATTATGCCCCGTCGCTTTGGCTATGCGCTCTTCGTAGAGTACCCATGTGGAGGGAATGAACTGCGCAGGCCCCATCGCGCCTCCGTAGCCGTACCACGGCTTTTTAGAAACGGGCATGTTGTCCGGGTCAAGCCCAAGACGGCGCGTAATATCAAGGAACGGTTCCGTATCGCGCGGCACCTTCATGTCAACGCGCCAGTTTCCCGTACCAACGTTTTCCCCCAAGTTTGATTCCTCGGCAATCACGCCGAGAATGAGCGCGGGACGCACGCCGGTTTTCTTGCCGGCGGTATTCGCGTACTCAAGCGCTCTTCCGAACGGAATCGTCGCGGAGCCGCGCAAGGTGAACAGCTCGGCGCGAATCTGCGCGGTGCTTAGCTGTTTTATCTTAATTATCTTTTGATACTCCGCTTCAATACCTTTGGAGATTTTAAGAATCCGCTTTTTCTCAGCTTCCTGGGCCTCTATCTTCTTTTTTTCAAGTTCCTGGAGCCGGCGAAGCTGTACTTCGTCCGTGCGCCGTATATCCAGCGCTTCACGCTCAACTTCGGTTTCCTTTTTGTCTGTTGCAAGTTCTGTGTATGAATCGCGAAGCGCCCGTTTAATTACCTGATATTCCTCAATGTCCTGAAAAAATTCCGAAAAATTCCTGCCTCCAAGGACTATTTCCGGGAGCGAAAAAGAATCCGCTTTGTCAGCTTTTCTGATGAGTTCACCGATGGACTCTTTTTCCCTGTCTATT
>MHSB01000013.1 GCA_001821155.1 Candidatus Taylorbacteria bacterium RIFCSPLOWO2_01_FULL_50_130
CCTCCGCCGCTCCCTTGTGTCGGCGAAACAACCTGCGCGGCGATACGCGCGTATCCTTGCGCGCTGGAATAATTGGCTCCGAGTATTTCTTGAGGATTGACATCACTCCAGAGAACTCCTTTGTTTTTCTTGTATGCTGCTATCGTAAGATAGGTGTCGGGAAACCAGTATGTATTTACCGCAAGAGCGGCTTTCCACATTTCTTCTTCGCTTACTCCTTGCGACGCCATGAGCTCAAGGAGTCCCAGCATCGCAATTCCGTGGTTGCAATCAGGAAAATGCGTTGAGTTTCCGCAACACGGGCGGTATATTCCCTTTGACATCTTTTCAACAAGCGCCTGTTGTTCTAGCGTCAAGTCAAAAAACTTGTGGCGACTGTAATGCTCCATGGGACCCCCGACCGAGAGCGTCCAACCGGCGGTTGACGCGAAATTACCCGCGCCGCCGTACGCCGGATTTTTCATCTCGCCGGAATCCAAAATGGGATTTTTGCTCGCGAGCCCGAGCGCCCAGAATACATTGAGAAGATATCCCGCGTTCCTAGGAGTAATATTAAGTCTTTCCGTGTTATTCTCGTACAACAGCTTTCTGTATTCGTCCGTAAATTCCCCGCGCTCTTCATAAAGCGCCTGGAGCGCCTCCGCGTTAATCGCGCCGACGCTTCCGAGCCGAAGCCCGAGATTTCCCCACGATACCGGCAACAGGATGCCTTCAAGCGGGAGTACTTTTTCTTCCAGTTCGGACGGAGCTGCTTTTTCTGCTTGTGCCGGCACGCTCGCTTTTTGTTCGCTTGGGATTTGCGGTCCCGTTTTGTAGAGCCATGCTCCGGCAAGAATGGCGGATGAAATGAGAATGCTCCCCGGCAGAAGATTCTTTACTTCTTTTGGTCTTTCTTTTTCTTCGATATGTTCGCCCATATTCGCAAAAATTACTGACTAATGCGCGTACCATCAACGGCGCATCCGCTAATTTTCGAGAGACGCTCGATTCCCTGCTCGCCTTCAAGCCGCACCCCTTCCGGACCAATCCATGTCGGGTAACCGTCTACCTTCGCGGCAACGCATTGATTAGGTTCCTTCGTGCACTCCACATAGGTCACATACCGAAACGAATCGCCAAACGCCGCCTTTTCATTCTGGCAATGCGGACACCAATATGCGCCGTACATCGTGAATCCTTTCTCGGTAAGACACCGCGCAAACCCGTCGAGCGCGTTTGCATTTGGCACTCCATTACGCCCAAAGGAAGCTAGACCGATGACAACAGTGAGGATGATTGCAAGTCCTATAACAATGATTTTTCCCATATTCGTATTCATTCGTAGATTAGTATTATTCGTATATTCGTATGTTTACCTTTCATCACAGCAATCCGCTAATTTCTCAACCAGCGTTTCAAGCGACCACCCTTTCCCCGCGGCTTGTTTCGCCGCTCCGGAAACTGAATGCGTTGAAACAAGTTTTGTCTTGAGCGCCCAGAATATCGCGTAGAGCCGGTACGCGTCGGCAAAGAACTGCTTTGCCTTTTCTTTTTCCCCCTCGGCATTGTAACGATTCCCCGTTTCTATGAGACGCATAGACGCCGAAAGAAGATGTTTTGTGGCGCACCATGTTTCGCCTTCATGCTTATCAATGAGCCCTTCCATGAGCCGTTTGCGCATGGAGCGCACCTCACTCGAGAAGTCGTAGTACGACCCATCTCCCGTTTTCGCTCCCGTGAAAAAGAAATGCTCCTCAAGTGAAATAAGGTTCATCACTGCAATGGAGAGGTCTTCGGCGGCAGAGAGGTCAACGCCGCCCGACGTTTTGATTTTTTCCACTCTTTTCAGGAATTCATTGATTTTTTTCTTGTCAATATTCATGGCGATTTATTCGCATGAGCGACATTCGCAGTGTCGCCATGCCGCGCCACGTCCACGCGGCGCGGCATATCATACAAAGAATAAGATGATAATCCCGAGCGCGACCATCGCGAGACCAAGCCAGATTTTCAGCTTTTTCGTTTCGTCTTTCCGCCACGCGTTCACTTTATCAAGAAGTTCCTTGTGCGAGGCAACGAGCAGAATGACGACAAGCGGAAGTATGAACAGGAGATTGTAGAAGATAAGATAGCCGAAACCAAAAAGATAGGTTTGACTGTCATGCAGAAGTCCGAGAACCATAAGATACGGGCCGCCTGTGCAGGGAAATTCACAGAGTGCGACGAGCACGCCAACAAGAAACACCGCTGGTAATGAGACACGCTCCAAAAGTTTGCCCATTTTTTGATGGGCACTTGCGGGAATTCCCGGAAGCCAGTTGACGCGCGGGAAGAAATAACTCAAAAGCTGGAGAACGCCAAACGCGATGACAATGACCGCTCCGAGCCGCCCCATGAAGTGCGGCACGCCGAATATGTGAAGCGCCTGCAGCAACCCGAGGCCGATAAGCAGATATGCAAGGAATAATCCCCCGATGTAACTCGCCCCGAGTTTAAGCACCTCGTTTCGCGGCTTCCCCAAACTGAAGAGAAATGCGATGGTGATGAGAAGCACCGAGAACGCGCACGGATTCACGCTATCCAGCAGAGCCGAGACCGCGACGAGCGGCAGGAGCCATGCGCCGCCTCCGCTCGCGCTCCAGACAAACGATGTCCCCCATGATGAATACTTGAGAAAGAATAGACTCCCTACCAGCGCGGCAACGATGCCGAGCAAAATGGATAATTTTTTAGACATAATTCTTTTCAACTAAGCGAAGGTAGTTTTCTGAAAGTGCCTTGCGAGCGCGACTGGCGCGAGCACTCGCCCGAACAAGTTTTGCTTTGCAAAATTTGCGCGGGCGCGGAATTTTTCAGCAGAAAAATATCCGTGCACTTTAAGAAAAACTACCAGAGCGACCTTTATGGGGTTACCAGCGCTGTAATGGTAATCACTTGCGTGCCGCCGTTTCCGTCTTCAACAAACACCGCGCGTTCAATCTTTCCAATTCCTGCCGGGCCGTGTGCCGCCGGGTCAAAGACAACGTCCACGCCGCGATTTTCTTGCGGCGGCACAACTTCGTTAATGTCTGGCGCGGATCCACCGTGCCCCGGCATCCCAAACGGTCCCTTTTTACTGTTATCCTGCCCAATGAGAAATGCCTCGGTGCACATGCAGGACGTTGAAATCCTTTTAATCGTAAGCGGCTGCTCTGTTTCATTTTTGAGCGAGAACATGCGGCTGACTTTCCCGTTCTTCATTCCGATGGCGCCGAAATCAAAGAACGTCTCCGGTGCGGCAAACGCGCTTATGGCGGCGGCCCCATTTTGAGCCGTTGAATCTGTCTTCTTTGAGATGGCGCTTCCCGCAAGGAACAGAATCGCGAAGAAACCGACAATTATGATACCTGCTTTAAATACTTTTTTCATAGAGAAAATGTTAGATAAGCAAAAAGCACTCTTTGAAAGAGCGTTACAAGCGGCACAAAGAACGCGTTTCGACGACGCGCAAAAAGGCCGCTTAAAAGGAGGTGGGGCTGTGCTCAAGTCTTACCAACGCAGGTCGAAGTTTCCGAAGCGCTAAATATCGCAAGATGATATGCTCGATTCTTCCGGCAAGCGTCTGCAGACCGTCCTGAAACAGAACGAGAGACATGGCGAAACCAACGCACAGGAGCGCGAACGAGAGAAGCACGGTGGCGCTGGAAAGTAGAAACGTTGAAAACACTTTAAAGGCGTCCGTGTGGAAGAGGGCTGACGCAACGGTATTCTCGGGAGGCGGGCAGGCCCCGTTTTGCGCGAGTGAGGCAAGGCAGGTATTTTGCGCGTGCGACATATCGGACGATTCAAGCATGCCTACAAAACCAAAAATGGAGAGGGAGAAGAATCCTATGAGCAACACGCAGGCGAGAAATTTCATGTGCGTATACTATCGCACATCGGCATAGGTTGCAAGCAGAGGTGGAGGTTATCACTGACCTGATGGCAAGAAAAAACCCCACTGTAAGAGGAAAGTGGGGCTCCCTTTGGGCTCTTGAACAGGAATCACAAGGAGCAGTTACCGCATTCAAACAGGAATGCGGCCGACACTCTCGCTTCCCGCCTAAATTTTATCACGAGATTTTCTTGCGTGAAAGATAGTCCTATATCGCTTGCCTTTTTAGAAGTACGGCGTTAAACGCGACAATGACCGTTGATACGGACATGAGAATGGCGGCAACAGCCGGTTCAAGAAAGATGCCAAGAGACGCGAGTGCTCCTGCCGCAAGCGGAATCGCGACAATGTTGTACCCTGCCGCCCACCAGAGATTTTGTATCATCTTGCGATAGGTAAGCCGAGAGAGCCGGATGATTTTTGCAATATCTCGCAGGTCGCTTTTTACGAGAATAATGCCCGCCGATTCTATGGCAACATTGGTTCCCGCTCCTATCGCAATGCCGAGATCTGCCTGCGTGAGCGCAGGCGCGTCATTCACGCCGTCGCCCACCATTGCCACCTTTTGTCTGTTTGCTTGCAGTAGTTTTACCTTATCAGCTTTCTCATGCGGAAGCACGCGCGCGAAGTATTCATCCAGTATGAGTTCCCGCGCGACCCATTCCCCAACTTCCTCCGAATCACCGGTAATCATGGCGACTTTTACCCCCATGTCCTTGAGGACGCGGATAGCGTCTTTAGATTCCGGTCGTATGACATCGGCAAGCGCGAGCGCGCCCGAGAAAACCTTGCCGAAGAGGACGAAGATAATTGTCTTGCCCTCTTTCGCGAGCGTGGCGGCGCGCTCTTTGACCGACACCGGAACCGCGATTCCGTCATCTTTCAGAAGTTCATAGCTTCCAATCTTCACAACCATGCCATCCATAAACGCCTTCGCGCCTTTGCCGGGAATTCGTTCAAACTTGCTTGCCGCTACCGGCCGCAGTTTTCTCTGTTTAGCTTCGCGCACGATTGCGTGAGCAATCGGATGTTCGGAATAATATTCCACGGAAGCCGCGCGAGAAATAACTTCATCTGGTGTGCCTTCAACCGGCAAAACATCGGTAACGCCGTATTCGCCTTTCGTAAGCGTGCCTGTTTTATCAAAGAGAACAACATCAATATGGCGCGCCGCCTCAAGCGCGAGCCGCTGTTTTACCAAGATGCCATTCTGCGCGCCTTTTGTCGTTGAAATGGACGCGACGAGCGGAATCGCGAGTCCGAGCGCGTGTGGACACGCGACGACGAGCACCGAGACAAGGCGCGACATTGCAAAAACGATGCCGGCGCCGAGAAAGAGCCATGTGCCAAGCGTAAGTGCGCCTGCAACAACTGCGATGGCGGTAAGGAGAAGCGCCGCGCGGTCCGCGAGCATTTGCAGACGAGACTTAGACGCTTGCGCTTCGGCAACGAGGCGTTTAATTCCGGAGAGAAATGTTGCTTCGCCTATCTTCCGAATTTCGATAACAAGCGAACCATCCCCATTGATGGCGCCCGCAATCACTTCGTCGTCTTCTTTTTTGGCAACCGGCTTTGATTCGCCGGTAAGAAGCGATTCGTTGAGTTCCGACTGTCCTTCCGCGATTACCCCGTCCGCCGGCACTTTCGCTCCGGGTTTTACCAGAACTTTGTCGCCAACCCGAAGCTCCTCAAGCGAC
Organism: Candidatus Taylorbacteria bacterium RIFCSPLOWO2_01_FULL_50_130; assembly: GCA_001821155.1. Lineage (GTDB taxonomy): Bacteria > Patescibacteriota > Minisyncoccia > Phycocordibacterales > UBA10002 > UBA10002. Next base: position 5,590 of record MHSB01000013.1, read on the forward strand.
ACGATTTCTGTTTCTCTTTCTGCACTCTTAAATCTTAAATCATAAATCTTAAATCTCTCTGCCGTATCCGGCAGGAGTTTTGATAATTCGCGCAGCGCACCTTGAGCGCCGCTGACCGCGCGCATCTCAATCCAGTGCCCAAGGAGCATGATGGTAACGAGCGAGGCAAGCTCCCAAAAAAGCGTCTCAATGCCTCCGCGAGCAACGACAAAAACGCTATACGCGTAGGCGGCAGAAATCGCGAGCGCGATAAGGGTCATCATACCGGGAAGCTGCGCGCGAAGCTCCCGGAATGCGCCGATGAGAAAGACCCATCCGCCGTAGAAAAAGACGATTGAACCGAGAATCGGCGCAAGCCACTCCACTCCGGTAAAGGGCGGGAGCGCAATTCCCATCTTCTGCGCTACTTCTGAATACAGCACTATCGGAATAGTCAGTACGAGCGACATCCAAAACTTCCGCTTGAAAATATTGACGTTGTGTCCCTTGTGCTTATCAAAATGACCCGCATGTTCTTCATGCGAACTTTTAACTTTCCCGCCTGCGCTGAGGCTTCGGCGGGCAGATAACTTTTCACCTTTAACTGGCAATAACGCCATTCCGCATTCGGGGCATAGCTCCGGTCTCTCGCTCCTGACTTCCGGATGCATCGGACAACTATATACGGTTTTATTTCCGCGTTCATCCGTTCCGCCGGCTGGCGGATGACTCGTGTCTGTCTGCGGTTTTACATTGCTGCAACAATCATGTGTCATATGCGTATGATACCCCTAGGGGGTATAGTGTGTCAAGAGATTGTATTCTCGACCTTTATTGCCGGTCATCATCGAAGAACTCGTAATACGCGAGGGTCGCGACGGCGCCGAGGAGAATCCAGAAGAAGAACTCTTCAAACGGAAAGCGTATTCCGAAGATGCTCACCATACCGATAAACTGGCCTTCAGCGGGAAACTCCCACTGTCGGAGCGCGAGCGCCGTCACTTCATAGATAAGCGAGAGAAAGAAAAAATAAACGCCGGCCTTAAAAATGCGTCCCACGAGTGAGGGCAAGCGGAAAACCAAAAAAATGACGGGTGCGGCAATCATAAGAACGCCAAACTTGAGATAAAAGTAATCAATCGCGAGGAGCGAATGATTCGCCGCAAGCACCGCAAGAAATACGCCGAGTGGCGCGGCAAGCGCGATAAATAGCCATTTTAGACGAGGATGCTTTCGGCCGTCTGCTCTATGCGAAACTTCCAAAAACGCCTCATAAAACATAACCACGAGATAGACATACAAAAACAGCCAGATGTACTGCTCAATCGTAATATATCCAAAGAGTCGAAAACTGCCAAAAACCGACGAAGGCAGCCACCAACCGCGCGTATGCTCCATGATGTAGTCTACAACTGTGGCGACAGGTATGGTAACGAGCAGAGAAAAAAGAGCGGCCTTCGCGATATGCTTTCTGCATACATACGAAAGATAAAGAGCGGGAACGCAGAAAAAAAGCGCAATGGAGAGCAGGACACCCGCGTTAAAAATAAACGAGAAAAGCGAGGCGATAATCGGCCAGAGTAAAACGCCGACAAGGGCCGCTTTTTTGTGCGCTTCAGCCCTTGTGATGTGCGGTTGTGTCGTCTGAAGGGGCAAGGAAAAACAAAATTAACCTGCAAAACCTTCCCCAGCTCCTCTTTACTTAAGTAAAGAGGAGCTAATGGGACACGTGCGGTACTTACGCTTTTACCGAACGATTATAGAGCGTCGCCACGAGATACGCGCCGACATACGAATAAATGATGAACGGAATAAGCCCGACGAGAAAACCTCCAAGCGTCACCTCTACTTTCCCGAGAGATTCTCCGAGCCCGGGAATATGCATCATTCCGGCGGCAATTCCCATGGCGGCTTCTGGCGCGACAGCGACAAAGAGCGTGCAGGCGACATAGAGAATAAACGCCGTCACCGCCACGGCATTCGCCAATCTTGTTGCGTTAAGTTGCATAGTATTTCTCTTTATTGTTGATAATGCCTCGACCTTTATCCCGTAGTAGATTTTTGGCTCGCGGCCTTCACCGCTTTGCGGCAAGCCAAAATTCACTACGGGAGTTTACGTGCTACTTTCAACCGCATGGCTGGTAATTTCCAAATTACAACTCTGATGCGCCTTGCACCATGCTTCGCATTCTTCCGCATATTTCTTATCTTCGTAATGCAGTCCGCACTCCGAACATTGATGATGTCTTTTATCGTCTTCGTGATTTTTTGTCATAACGGTTATAGGACTTACGCGTTTGACGAATTATGACTACATTTCCGTTCTGTCATTCCCGCGTAGGCGGGAATCCAGGGCTATACGGTGTCATCTGGATTCCCCTTTTCAGGGGAATGACACCAAACGCGTAAGTCCTAGGTTAGATAAAATTAGTTTTGAGCCATATTCCGACTTTTTATAAGTTCCCTCCAAAAGAAAAAGCCAATTACCGGAAACGCTAAGGCGGTAATGAGTCCGGGATGATAACTCCACGAGACGACTGCTTTCCAAATATGCTGCAGTTCCAAAATATACACCACACCCAAGACCGCTATCATGCGCAAGCGCCACCGCTCGCTTGCGACTAGCAGAAAAGAAACAACGAGCAAGAGCCAAAGCATAATTTGAAATGTGATAAACATAACTTGATTTCCACTCATCTCTGAAAAGGGCCGGAATATGAATTGATACAGCTTATCAACATTGTAGAAACCGGTACGGTACTCCTCAATACCATGCAGAATAAACAAGGGTATGGAGAGGCCAAAAACAACTTTGAGTTTCCTGGAAATCATAATGATATATTCCACTTAACTACGTACTTGGTATCGCCTTTGGCATTTTAACTCCTTTCAACCGCCGTTCAGAACCGATGGATTACTTCGCGCTATCAATGATGCGCAAGACGATGCGGTCAATTTCTTTCGGCCGTTCTCCTAACGCGGCGTCCGGGAAAAACTGCGGCAAAACAATCGGCCGCATACCGGAGATATATATCTGCCCGTCCTTAACATACACGTTTATCTTGCACGGCATGCAAAGCCCGATTTTCACATCAATAGATAGAAACTCATTCGCAAATTTTGCATTGCAAAACTCAATTATCTTGAACGGCTCTCTTGCAATGCCTTTCTCGCCAAGCGTCTTTTGCACATCGTGGACATAGAGAACGCGCATGCCGGCTTTCCCAATTTGCTCCTGCACGCTCTCCACCGCCGCGTCAAACGTTTTTGTCGTTGTGACTGTGTAGTCAAATTCCATATAGGTTTAATTTTTTTCTGGCCCTTTAATATAACCCTTGGGGTTTTGCTTGAACAACTGCATACAGTGAGTTGAACAGAATGAATAGGTGACGCCGTCATGAATGAGACGTATGCCCTCGGTTGGCTGCATGCCGCATACCGGGTCTTTGGATGGTGCACCGGAAAAAATCTTTTTTGTGTTTGGCGAAAATGAGTTGAACATAGGTGAGTTTGTTTCAAACATGAAAATTCCGACCCGCTCAATGGCAACCTTTATGAATGTGTTCGTTCTTTGCTGAAAGTTCTTTGGCTGCGTCCGTTTTTTGCTCCGCGCCGTCTGTATGCTCGCCGCCGCGGCCTTTGAACATCATCGCGAGGTGCGAGCCGACACAAAGAGCAACGAAACCGAACAGAAGCCAATTGCTGCCGGAGCCTGTTTTACTTCCAACGAGAAGCAGAATGAGCGGAAGCGCGATACACCCCGCAAGCATCCACCACATGTGTTTTGAATTGTGTCCGTGCATGAGTTTTCGTTGATGAACGCGCCATCTCTTGCGCGAGCGCTCCACTTTACCCAAGCATGCCCCGTACCGAAGTCTGCTTCTGGTACTGGGGTAAAGTGAAGCGCGAGTAAAAATGCAATCAAGAGTGCGTAATTTCTTTCTTCATCGCCTCAAACTGCTCTTTGGTGAGCTCGCCCTTCGCGTAGCGCTCCTTCAGAATATCCAGTGCGGCCTTCCCGCCGTTCGTCCTACTGTCGCTCCCGTGTCCACTTCGATTGCCGCCAGAGAGCTCCCGCACAACCCATACCACGAAGAAAATGACCGCGACCCACACGATAATCATAAAGAATCCTCCAAAAAATGTGTGCCCCCAGAGCCAATCCCCGCCGTAGCTATATCCGTACATCATGTTGGTAAAAACTATTAACTGTTAACCTTTAACTTTTGACTTGAGACACAACCGACCACTGTGCCTAAGCGCCTTCGCTCCACTTTACTTGAGTAAAGTGGAACTGGGGCAATCAAATCACTTTTTCCGCTGGGCTAGTTTGTAAATCTTCAGAATCTCCGCGATGGCCTTCCGCTCCTCTCCCTTTTTCATCTGGTCCACCACATGCTTTGAAAGATGTTTTTCAAGCAGCGCGTTTTCAACGCTGGAAAGCGCGTTTTTCACCGCTTCGGTTTGCGTAATAATGTCCACGCAATAACGCTCTTCTTCCACCATTTTTTTAACGCCGCGAAATTGCCCCTCGATTATAGAGAGTCGCCGCGAGATTTTTCGCTGTACAGAACTTTCCATACCGGAAGTATACCCCTAGGGGGTATTGTGCGTCAAGCAAAAGAAAATAGGTACGATCGTACCTATTTTCTGTAGCAGGTTTGGGTTAGATTTTGAGTAGTTTTATAAATTCTTTTTGTACTTTCTCAAGTTTCGGATTGATGATGAGCTCACAATACGAGTTTTCTGGATTCTTTGCGAAATAGTCGCGGTGATAGTCCTCGGCGGGATAAAATACATCAAGCGGGACGACTTCAGTTACTATGGGCTTTCCCGCCTGCGCCGCGCCCGATGCAGCAGGCAGGTTGAGTTTGTTTGAATTATTTATCTCGCGGATGAAATCTTCAGCAATCTGCTTTTGTTTCTGTGTCGTGTAGAAAATTGCCGACCGGTACTGTGTGCCCACATCACTGCCTTGTCGGTTGCGCGTCGTTGGGTCGTGTGAAGCGAAAAACACGGTAAGCAAGTCGTGGTAGGTGGTCAGTTGCGGGTCATACGTTATCTTTACGACCTCCGCGTGTCCGGTCTTTCCGCTCGACACCTGCTCATAGGTGGGTGGCGCCTGTGGCAATCCCGCCGAACCACCAGTGTATCCGGGAATTACCGAACGTACTCCTTTAAGCATTTTAAAAATTGCTTCGGTGCACCAGAAACACCCTCCCGCAAATATCGCTCTCTCAAATTTCTTCATACGTTATTTTGAATTATAAAACTCATGAAGGATGCGCTTGTAAAATAACTCTCGCAGTGCGACGGCGCGAGAGAGAGGCGAAAAATCAGCAGATTTTTACGCCGTTTGCTCCAAAAGCGCGTCGAATGTAGAGTTTCATAATTCAAAGTGAGATGGTTACAAAACTATTTTTAAGCGAAATTTAGGACTTTTTGTTCGAGACGAGGAAAGCCAGCAAAATGATTGAGGCGTAGCCCGGCTACGACGAAAATCATTTTGCGCCAGCTTGACGAAGTATCGGACAAAAAGGACAAATTGCAGCAAGAATAGTTTTGTAACCATCTCAGTGCGTTAATTATACACTTTCGAAAGAAAAGGCAGACCAAGGTTATGGCCTGCCTGCTTGAGACGGCGGCGCATTCAGTGCGCCGGCGCACGATTCAAGAAACCGCTAAGCGCCTTGTGAATTGCGGCCGCAGTTGCGGAACTGACTTTGACGAGCGGCGGACGCACCGCGCCGCTATCAAGGCCGATGTGCTCCATTGCCGATTTCACTCCGACCGGATTCCCCTCCAAAAAAATGCTTTTGATGAGCGGAAACAGTTCAGCATGAATTCGTTTCGCCTCCGTTAAATTTCCTAAGAGGGCAGCAGATACCATCTGCACAACATGCTCGGGAAAGATATTGGATACCACGCTGATTGCGCCGCATGCTCCGACCGAAATGAACGGAAGCGTGAGCGAATCATCTCCGCTAAAGATGGCGAAGTCTTGTCCAGCCCTCGCGCGAAGTTCTGTTACATAGTCAGAGCTTCCGTTAGCCACCTTGATCCCGGCAATGTTCGACCGAGCTTCCCGAAGTCGACATACGGTATCGATGGTTATATCAATCCCGCACCGTCCGGGAATGTTGTAGAGAATGATCGGAAGCCGCGTAGCGTCAGCGACTGCCTTAAAATGCTGGAATAGTCCTTCCTGCGATGGCTTGTTGTAGTAAGGCACCACCTGGAGCAGAGAATCCGCTCCAGCATCTTCGGCCGCCTTGGCAAGGGAGATGGCTTCACTTGTGGAGTTTGCCCCCGTGCCGGCGAGGACCTGCATTCTCCCAGCCGCGACCTGAACGGCAAATGCAACAACGCTGATATGTTCGGTGAAATCGAGCGTTGACGATTCACCGGTTGTGCCGACGGGAACGATTCCGTTAACACCGCCTTCAATTTGCCTTGTGATTTGCCGTTGTAGATTGACCTTATCAAGATATCCTGCCGCCGTAAATGGCGTGATGATCGCTGTGTAGGTTCCGCAAAACGACGTTGCGCGCGAGGCGTTTGCGCTGCCGGACCTGTTCTGCTTCTCATTGTTGTGCATATGCTGCGCCTTTCATTTTTGTAGTGTACTGTGGACATCCTCTTTGTTAGAGGCTCCGTTTTCCCCAAAGAAGCATTCTCGGAGGAAAGTGAGCCACAAACATTAGACCGTTTTCTCTTTGGAGAAGGCGGTTTTGCTGTCTTTCGTGTGAAGAAGTGTCACCTATACGCGCAAAAAGTTGTCTTCTCTACTAGAAGCTTTCTCTCCTTCTTGGAAATTGTTGCAAACACTGTCATATGCAGATAGTATCGAACGCCGCGGTACTGTCAAGGTGTTGCATTCGTGTATTCGTCTTTCAGTTCGTGAGATTCGTGTCGAATTATTGAAGCATATTATACACCCATGGCACGGAAACCGCGTAGAGCATGAGGAGCGCGCCGACGAGCGCCATGTTTTTCATGAATTGAACTTTTTCCATCATTCGTGCGTTCGGGTCAGGTTCCTTCCAAAAGGCGTGCATCTTGAGAGACACCGGAACAAGGAAAATAATGAGGAGTGCGAGAGACGCTTCGGGAACGATGCCAAAGACGATGCCTAAACCGCCGAGTAGCAAAAGTATGCCGCCGAGAAAAACCGCCATTTTGGGTTCGGGCACGCCTTTGGAAGCGGCATAGATGGTCAGTCCCTCGCTATTCTTAAAATGATTCCATGCGTTCATGAGGAAGTATCCTCCAAAGATAAGCCGACCGACGAGAAATAAGATATCCATAAAATTGACCTTAACTTATTAACTGGAACCGGTAACTGTAACTAAAACATACCAAAAAACTCTTAACAGTTCCAGTTATTCAGTTACCTGTTACAGTAATTAGTTTCTTAAACTGCTCCACCATCGGGACTTGCTCCGCCTCGGTGCCGTACACATTTGAAAGATACAAGGCCGTCCAATCGGCAATAAGGAGCGAGGAGAATATTCTCTCGAGCGTAGTATCTCCTTTGAACGGAACTTCGGTAACCGAAAGCCCGCGGTCCTCATAGAGTTTCTTGCACACGGCCATTCGTCTTTGAACTTTCGGGTGGTCCACGCTGTCGGTGAGAAAAACAAAATGGAATCCGTGCGACAGCTTCTTTGTAGCTTCTATTGTGTCGAATCCGGTCATTTCATTGTGATTAAGCTCGGGGAAGACATTATAAAACGCTGGAATTTTTCCGGTTTCGTTCATTTTGATTTTCCAATTGTATGCGACCCCCCTGTTTCTTGTTGACGCGCAAATTATTGGCACTTTGCCGAAGAGTATCCGTGAAAGTTTCTTCCCGGCGGCGCAAAGCGCTTCCGGCTTGAGTATGGTAGAGAGCCGATGCAGTTCTCGCAGAACATGTTCTGCGCCGATGAGTTTTGCAATTGCCAACATAGAAAATCCGAGTGCGCTTCTTGGCTGTATCTTGGTGTCCGGGATGATGATGTGCGGAAGATTATTCTTCTCTGCAAACTTCAAAAGCTTACCGCCAATGGAGATTGTAGCGACTTTGTATCCTTTCTTCAGCGCTGACTTCGCAAAATCAATAGTCTCTTCGGTATTTCCAGAGTACGAACTTGCGATATAGAGTCGCTCTTTCGCGTCGGAGA
>MHSB01000014.1 GCA_001821155.1 Candidatus Taylorbacteria bacterium RIFCSPLOWO2_01_FULL_50_130
GATTCTGCGCATCGCCGTATCGCTCCTCAAAAAGCGCAGAATGTTTGACCCGAGAAAGCTATCCACAGTACACCATTTGACGGGGACATAACTGGTCCCACCCTCCCGTGCGCGCACAATCAGCCCTGCCATTTTTGAAGAAATATTATAAAACGGCAGGGCTGGCTCCCTTATGACTCACGCTTTCTCTGCGCGTACTGCAAACTCAAATAACGCCTTGTTAGAGTTTCTTTTCCGAATCGTCTCAATCATCACATTCTCAAATCCAATCGCCGACATCAGTTCTCCATACCATTGTTCTGCGGGAACAACATGCCCATAGAAAGACGAGTTGCCAACTATGTACACAAGTTGCGCGCCTGGATTGAGAACTTTATGCACGGACTCAAAATGTTCCCACATATCGTAAAAATACTTTTTCACATACACGCTCAATAGGTTCCCGTTCTTGTCATTCGCGGCGGCGATTTTCTGAGTAAGTGGTTCAATATCTTTTATCGGGATAGCCCTTGCATCAGCCCAGCTGTTCAGTTTGCTAGTAGCGGTTCCCCAAGTGCCGCCTATTGCTTTCCAGTCCAACTCTCCGGCTTCTTTTGCCTCCTCAAGAAATCCAAGCCAGTACATATACGGCCTCAACTCGCGTATATAACTCATCCTATTGACATACGGAGGCGAAGTAATGACTATATCTGCTTTTTGTGGAGTGAGTATCTTTCTTGCGTCTACTTCCACGACACTAACCGCTCCATCTAACGGTATTTCCGCGCTCTCAATGATTTTTTCTACATCGCGAAAGAAAGAAACAAATACTTCCTTTCCATCTCCAATGTCCAGCAGTGCGGCCTGCGGTGCCTTTTTGAAGGAAACGGATTGATGATTAAAGGCGGCATTACTTACTTTGATTAGCGTGTTGCAAAAACCAATCAGGAGTAAATCGTTTTCTTTTCCGCCAGCGAGCGAATAAATAGCCGCTCGGAGTTGCGCGAGTGCTTTTAGTTGCGCCGAGCCCCACCACCTCTCAATGTTATGAAGCGGGGGAATCCAAAGTTTGTTCGCATCTAGTTTTTCCGCGATAGAAAGAACCTCGGCTAACTTTGCGCGGGCGTTAGAGGTTTCTACCGTCGAGTAGTTGTATGACTTCGCTTTCGCCAACCAAATCAAAAACGGATTTAGGTCGGTTAGAATCGCATCATGGCCGTTTTCTGCGGCGCAAATACCTGTTGTTCCTGTGCCGCTAAACGGGTCTAGGACAACTTGCGCGGGGTCGTGCTGTTCCAACTCTTGCTTGACTAAATGTACCGAATACGCCGGAGTCAATCGTAGCCAATCATGCCTCCCAATACCGCGATTAGCTTTGAAAGTTAGATGCGCATTTTGCTTATTGCTTTGTAAGACAGTGTTGCTCATTGTGGTTTCAAAAGAGACGAGAGGATTTCGGAAACCTCTGTTCGCAATGTCTTTTTGTTCCTCTCAAAGAAATCCTGCAAATCGTATCCGAGCACTTTCTTGGAGAACGCGAAGGTGCTCGTTGTCTCATCTGACAATCCAGGCACTCCAGCGAGCACACCCCATTTCCCGACCTCGTATCTCAACCTAATATCGGCATCCAGTTGCGAGGACATTATTGTGAGAACCGGAATATATTTCTCTGCTATCGCTTGCGCGGCATTGTGTAAATCGGCATTCTGCCTTTTTGAATCCTTGCTTTTGTATCCTTGTCTGACTTCAAAAACGGCTCCTTCAATCGGCGTAAGAATCTTTAGCTTTGCCCGCATCTCTTTTAGCCATGTCGCAACCCTTTTCTTTGCAACAGTGCTTTGTATGTCTTGCAGGAGAATACGTCCGTCCAAATACAAAGTTCTCACAGTCCCGGACTCCTCCGCGACTTCATAACTCCAATTTGCTTGTTCTGCCGTAAGACCAAGTTGGTCTCTGATTACTTGGCGAAATAAACGCTCGCAACCTATCCCAAGTTGCCGATACAGAGAAGTCATGCCGCCCGCCGCCTTGTGCGCGGCATACATCAACGGAGAGTCAAAGCCAATCCATGAGTACAGAGGATCGGCACCGTATACTCGCTCAAAATCTTCAAGCGTGTATCCATTCTCGCCCTGTCCTTGTCCAAACTTCGGCGTGTAATCGGCGCATTTTCGGAGCGGCTCCAAAATGAGTTCTCGGTAAACCTTGTCTTGGTCAGTTGCCTTCATGGCATAAGGATAACATTTTTATGTACGCCTCCATAGAGAACCCAACCACCACCCTCGCCCCCGTTCAGCCCCATTCAATTCAAAAATGCATCCCCCCGCGAAAAAGAAAAAGCATGGAAAGGCGGAACGGGGGTGAGGGTGGTCGCGCCGAGTCCGCGAGGCGCGGGGCGGCGTTCGAGTTACCACGCAATCGGAGCATACGATGTTGGTGCGAGTTGGCACGCGCGCGGCGCGTGCGAAGTCAGTCAGGGTTCGTGGAAAAAAAATAGGTTCTAACCGAGTACAATAGGGACTCAAGAATAGTGTTAAGTTTGAAGTTGTAAGTTTACAGTTCAAAGATCCACTCATGACCCAATATGCTATACTGACTTTGCTGGGCAAGGAGGTCCGTGAGACCCGTACAAATCAATGGGTGTGCTAGCAGTGCCAGAAGACCGGCTATCGCGGATTCCCAGCCGCCTTAGCCGTTCGGCTAAGTCGTTTTTTGGCGAACATTCGCTGGTTCGCATTGAGTTGCGCTGAAAATCCAAAAGACTTTTCCCCTATTTCCGCCAGAGGTTTTGAGAGTATGTGCGCGGCTCCGATAAACCGCCGATTATGGTGGCCGTTGCTTTCAAACTCTGGCGGTTTGTCTATAACCTCAAATTTCCGCTATACTCATTTGTATGGACGACAAAGAAAAAAGGCAGACGCGTATGTTGGCGCTTGAAGCACTGATGCAATCATTGGATTTTTGGGTTGACAAAGAAAGAGCGCAGACGACGGTGCGCGAATACCAGCAACTCAAAACGGAGCTTGAAGGGGGTAATCCTTACGACACCGGTGACGCTATTATGACCATTTTTTCCGGCGCCGGCGGCAATGATTCCGAGGATTTTTCGAGGATGCTTTTAGAAATGTACCGACGATTTGCCGAAGGGAAGGGCTGGAGTTTTTCATTGGTTCATGAAAATCAAAACGACCACGGCGGTTTCCGAAATGTGACCGTTGAAATTGGCGGCGAAAACTCTTACGGCACGCTCAAAAACGAGAGCGGCGTGCACCGGCTTGTGCGCGTTTCGCCGTTCAACGCCCAAAAGAAACGCCACACATCCTTTTCTATGGTTGAAGTAATCCCGAAGTTAGAAAAAGGCGATACGCATATTGAAATTCCGGAAAGTGAGATGGAAGTGTCATTTGCTCGCGCCGGAGGACCCGGCGGGCAGAATGTCAACCGGCGCGAGACTGCCGTGAGAATAGTCCACCTGCCGACGAAAATTTCCGTCCATGTCGCCTCGGAGCGTTCCCAGGCCCAGAATCGCGAGAAAGCGGTCCAAATTCTCCGAGGAAAACTCTACAAAATTCGCGAGGAAACGCGGGTGGCAAGGGAAAAAGGCATGCAGATTTCTCAAACGACCTCTATTGAGTGGGGCAATCAGATTCGTTCATATGTATTACATCCGTATAAAATGGTCAAAGACCACCGGACGGGGGCGGAAACCGCGAAGGTTGGCGAGGTGTTGGCGGGGGATTTGGAGAAGTTCATTGAGGCGGAGCGAATGTTGTAAGTTTAACTTGAAAGTTTTCATTTCAGAAGTCTTCAACCAAGACGGAGGCGCGAAAGCATCATGGGCTTTTGCGCGATGCACCCTTCCGACCCTACGATGACTTCGGTTGGCGTGGGGCCTTTTTGCATATTAGGGTTCACTGTGGAAGGATTACAAACATACATCGCGTCGGACCTTTTATGATACGCTCATAGTCTGTGCTATACTCTCCTAGGCGCTTAACGCGATCTCCAAGATTCCAACTTTCGCATGAGCGCATTCGCAATTGCGCTTCAAAAATTCTTATTAGCGACGTAGAGCGAGAGAAATGGAAACTTCTTAGTTTACATTTCCGAGCCGAGGAGCTAACAAAGGTTCATTACCTCGCAGCTCTGCTGCGCGGAACATTTATTTTTGAATCTGACTATGATTCATTTCGACAAAGTTACTAAAAAATATGACGGTTGTACGGCGCTCGAGGAGGTGAGTTTTACGGTCAAGCCGAAGGAGTTTATTTCCATCGTCGGGCATTCCGGAGCGGGGAAAACGACGCTTCTTAAGATGGTTCTTGTCGAAGAGCACCCCTCAAGCGGGAGTGTTCTCTTTGACTCCGTCAACATTCACGCGCTGAAGCGGCATAAACTGCACAAGTACCGCCAGAAAATTGGAGCCATATTTCAAGATTTCCGCCTGCTTCCCGATAAAACAGCTTTTGAAAACATCGCCTTTGCCATGGAGATGGCCGGGAGAAGCGATGAAGAAATTTCTGCCGATGTCCCATACGTGCTTGAGATGGTGGATTTGGGAGACAAGATGTGGAACTTCCCGCGAGAACTCTCCGGCGGCGAGAAACAGAGGGTGGCGATTGCGCGAGCCATCGTCAACCAGCCCGACCTCGTTATTGCCGACGAGCCGACAGGAAATCTTGACCCCCTAAATACCCATGAGATTGTACAAATACTCAAAAAAATCAATGATCTTGGTACAACGGTCATTCTTACCACGCACAATAAAGGAGTCATAGATGCTCTCGGTAAAAGGGTTATCACGATGGAACGAGGAAAGGTTATCAGGGACGACCCCACCGGTAAGTATGTTTTATAAGTAGGATTTACGCAATCGGTGTCATTCCCGTGAAGCTTGTCCTCGCGAAGGCGGGGAACGGGAATCCAGGGCGTTAAAAGACGGCCAAATACTGGATTCCCGCCTACGCGGGAATGACAGAAAAGGAAGAAATGCGTAAGTCCTAATAAGAATAAAACATACTTAGGACTTACGCGTTTGACGAATTTTGGCTACATTTCCGTTCTGTTATTCCCGCCCCGATCAGATCGAGGGCAGGCTCCGGCGGGAATCCAGGACCATACCGGGTAATCTGGATTCCCCTTTTCAGGGGAATGACACCAAATGCGTAAGTCCTAATACTTAAATTTCGAATACCGAGTCTCGAAGAACAAAAAGCAAGAAAAAACAAAAAGCAAAAACAGTTGTATAATTAGATTCTAATTTTTTACTTCGGTATTCAGTATTTTTAGATATTAGGTATTAGAGATTCAATATTTATTCTCATGCTTTGGACTTCCATAAAACGCGTCATTAAAGCGGGAACCGTGAGCTTCTATCGAAACGGCTTTGTTTCGCTTTCATCCGTGTTCATCATGACCATAACTCTCTTTGTCATTGGCGGCGTGATTTTTCTCTCGGTACTCCTAAGCGCGTCTCTTGAGGAAATCAAAAATAAAGTGGACGTTAATGTATATTTTTTGACGAGCGCGAGCGAAGAGGACATACTTGCGCTCAAAAAAGTGCTCACAAAGCTTCCAGAGGTGAGAAGCATAGAATACATTTCCCGCGAACAGGCGCTTCTGAACTTTAAAAAGCGCCACGAGCGGGACGAACTCACGCTCCAAGCGCTTCAGGAACTTCCGGATAATCCGCTGGGGGCAGTACTCAATATCCGCGCCAAGGAGCCGTCGCAATACGCGGGCATCGCGGATTTTCTAAAAGACGAGGGTGCGCTCTCCGCGAACAGCGCGCCGATTATTGATGAAGTGAACTATTACGACCACAAAGCGGCGATAGACAAGCTCTCAAACATCATCCGCTCCGCGCGGACGCTCGGATTGGCGCTGGCGCTCCTGCTCGTTGTCGCTTCCATCAGTATCGCATTCAACACTATTCGCCTCGCCATCTACATTTCCCGCGAGGAAATAGGCGTCATGCGGCTTGTCGGCGCGAGCGACAAATATATACGCGGCCCGTTCGTGGTGTCAGGCATACTCTATGGCGTCTGCGCCGCGCTTATCACGCTTGCCCTCTTCTATCCGCTCACCTATTATCTCGGGGATGCGACAGAAAATTTTTTCAGCGGACTCAATGTCTTCAGATATTACGTCGCGCACTTCGGGGAATTTTTTCTCATCATTGCGGGTTCGGGCATCGTGTTCGGGGCGCTTTCGAGTTTCTTGGCGGTGAGGCGCTATTTGAACGTATAACCAATGACTGAATCACTGAATAACCCAAACGTAAACAAAATGTTTCTTGTTATTCAGTCATATGTCATAAGTTATGAGTAGAGCGAAGCGACATAAGTACATTTTTGTCATTGGCGGCGTGATGTCTGGAGTGGGCAAGGGCGTGGCGACTTCTTCCATCGGCCTCGTTCTCCAGTCAAAAGGTTTTAAGGTGAACCCGATTAAAGTTGACCCATACCTCAACGTCGACGCAGGCACGATGAACCCCACCGAACACGGTGAGGTTTTCGTTTTGGATTCCGGACTTGAGACTGACCAGGATATGGGGAACTACGAGCGGTTTATGGAGATTGACCTCAAGAGCGAGGATTATATCACGAGCGGGATGGTGTACCGATACGTGATTGAGCGCGAGCGGGCGCTTGGCTATAAAGGAAAGTGCGTTGAGGCAATTCCGCATATCACCGAAGAAATTCGTCGGCGGATTGAGCGCGCCGCCGAGATAAATGGGTCGCAGGTGAGTTTGATTGAAATCGGCGGTACGGTCGGGGACTACCAGAACATTCTCTTTATCGAGGCGGCGCGTGTTTTAAAGCTTCGCTACCCCGGCGATGTCCTCTTTATTTTGGTTACCTACCTTCCCGTGCCGTCCAGACTTGGTGAAATGAAAACCAAGCCGACTCAAAATGCGGTGCGCCAGCTCAATTCCTACGGCGTTCAGCCGGACATCATTATCGCGCGAAGCACTCACCCGCTTGACGGGAAGCGCAAGGAAAAACTCGCGATTTGGTGTAACGTCCCGTCTAGCAGCATCGTCTCGGCACCGGACGTCGAATCAATTTACGAAGTGCCGCTTAACTTTGAGAGGGACAACTTGAGTCAAATCATTTTGGAACGCCTTAACCTCACGTCCCGGATTCGGCGTGACGCGCTGGTATTGTGGCGAAAGCTCGTCTTGAGCATGAAAAATCCCAAGAGCGAAGCGTCCATTGCAATTATTGGCAAATATTTTGACACCGGCGATTTCGTCCTATCCGACGCCTACATTTCCGTCATTGAGGCAATCAAACACGCGGCGTATAAGTTTGGTTTGAAACCAAACATCCACTGGCTCAACTCAAAACGTTTTGAAACTGGCGAGGAGCGGGTGGATTCTCTCAAAAAATACGACGGTGTGATTGTTCCCGGGGGCTTCGGAGAGACAGGGATTGAGGGAAAGTTAAAAGTGATTGAGTACGCAAGGAAAAACAAGATTCCGTGTCTCGGACTTTGCTATGGCATGCAGCTTATGTGCATAGAATACGCGCGAAATGTATTGGGACTCAAGGACGCCAACACGACCGAGATTAATCCCGACACGCCGCATAAAATTATTGACATCATGCCCGACCAGCGCAAAAAACTTGAGGAAGGAAATTACGGCGGTTCCATGCGCCTCGGCGCCTACCCGTGTAACTTAGAACCAAGAACTCTGGCTTTTTCTGCATATTCTGATTCTAAAAGCTATAAGCTAGCAGCTGGGAGTTTAAAGCTGATTAGCGAACGCCACCGCCACCGCTTTGAAGTGAATCCCGAATACATCGGGAAACTTGAGGCCGGCGGTCTTGTTTTTTCCGGCAAATCCCCCGACGGCATCCTCATGGAAATCGCCGAGATCCCCCACAAAGTCCACCCCTTCTTTCTCGGCGCCCAGTTCCACCCCGAGCTCAAATCCCGCCCGCTTTCCCCGCATCCGCTCTTTGTTGAATTTATAAGAACAGCGAGCAAGTCCAAAAAATGAAAGGTATAGGACTTACGCAATCGACGTCATTCCCGTGAAGTTTGTCCTCGCGAAGGCGGGGAACGGGAATCCAGGGCGTTAAAAAACGGCCAAATACTGGATTCCCGCCTACGCGGGAATAACAGAAAAGGAAGAAATGCGTAAGTCCTAAGGTAATTAAGGCGAGATGAGTCGCGAAATTCACAAAAAAATCTGGCCGGAGTTTTTTGAAAAAGTACTCTCCGGTGAAAAGAGGTTTGAACTCCGCGTCGCCGATCTTGAAATTAGCACCGGCGACACGCTTGTTTTGGAAGAGTGGAACCCTAAAACTAAAATGTATACCGGTCGCTCCCTCACCAAAACCGCCGACTATATTCTCAAGTCCAGCCTAGACCAATTCGGCCAGCACGACCTCATTGAAAAGCATGGCCTCTACGTCATCACACTGGAGTAGAAGTTTACTTCATTGTCCCACCGTCATTAATCAATCCCCTCCCAAGGCATCTATTCCCAAATTCTCAAGAATTTGAGAATAGATTGGATGGATGTATAATAAAGGTACGCAGTGGGTGTATATGATTATGAAAGGGTTTCGAGAACTCGAGCGGATTGTCAAGGGATTCGCGAACCATCGGCGAATTGAGATTTTGATGCTCCTTAAAAAGGAGCCGGAGTTGTCAGTTGATGAAATAGCCGGCCAATTGAAAATTAATTTCAAAACAGCCTCGGAACACGTTCGCCGATTGGCCATTGCCGGATTGGTGCTTAAAAGATCGGAAGGGAATCATGTTAGGCATAAATTATCCGTCCGCGCTGAATCTATTCTTAAATTCTTGAGAATATTGGAATAGATTTTTAGGTGTGTAGCGTTCTAGCGGTTTTTTAATCGTTCGGGTTTTTTATCGCCTCGTATGTCCGCTAGCGTAGGAATTGGGCTCGCGTTTGTGGCGATGCTCTGCTGGGGCATCGGGGATTTTTTGATTCAGCGGTCAACGCGAAAGATTGGCGATTTTGAAACGCTCCTCGCCATCACCGGCCCTGGGGCGCTTATACTGTTGCCATTTGTCTGGCGGAACTTAGGAGAATTTTTCTTCGATGGGGCGACCTTCGGGGTGCTTGCCGGCGGCAGTTTCATTCTCTTCGTTGCCGCGCTACTCGAGTTCGAGGCCTTGAAGCGCGGCAAGATCTCGGTGATTGAACCAACATGGTCACTTGA
>MHSB01000015.1 GCA_001821155.1 Candidatus Taylorbacteria bacterium RIFCSPLOWO2_01_FULL_50_130
ATGCTCAAAATGCGCGCTACGCGAGCCGTCGCGCGTGCGGTAGGTGTAGCCGTCGGGATCAAGTTTTATCCCCGCGTTTCCCTCGTTTAACATCGGCTCAATCGCGAGCACCATGCCCTCTTTTAATTCCACCCCTTCTCCTTTTCTTCCAAAATTAGGGACAAACGGTTCCTCATGCACGGCATAGCCAACACCATGTCCGGCAAGTTCGCGCACAATACCAAACCCCTTGGGCCGTACGAACTTTTCTATCGCGAACCCGATGTCGCCCACCGTCGCGCCGGCGCGCGCCGTTTTTATACCAACTGCAAGCGCTTTTCGAGTTACCTCGATGAGTTTCTTCGCGCTCACATCTATCTTCCCAATGCCGACCGTTATCGCGCCATCGGTAAATAGGCCCTTATGATTTAGGCCGAGGTCAAGTGAAACGATATCGCCTTCCTTCAAAATCTTTTCTTCTTCATTGGGAATGCCATGCACTACTTCATCATTTACGGACACGCAGAGAGCGGCTGGAAAAGGGCGCTTCGCTCCTTTCGGCGAATAGTTCAAAAATGAGGGAGTATCTCCATACTCCGCAACGAGCTTTAGGGCGAGTTCATTGAGCTCTTTGTTCGCAACACCCGGACGCGCCGCCGCCGAGACTTTTTGCAATATCTCTGCCAGCCGTCTCCCCCCTTCGCGCAAGACGGCAATTTCCTTTTCAGTTTTAATTGAAATTGCCATCAGCTTGTTAGCTTACTAGCTGTTTAGCTGTTTAGCCAGAAGGACTCTCCTCGCAAGCTAAAAAGCTAGAACTCATTTCAAAACCCTATCGCAATCCAAAGATTTGCGGTATTCGAGGAAAAAATGGCGCAGACGAGGAAGGTGTAGCCATCTACTCCGACCGAGGATAAGCCATTTTTTGCCGAATACCGCGAATCGACGAGTGCGTTATGGCTTCCTAAGTAATAGTGCCATGGTAGGGTTTTGAAATGAGTTCTAATCAGCTAACAAGCTATGTTATAACTGTGCCCCTAAATGCTTCCCCTTCCAAGTAATGTTCCAGATTTTTAAGGTCGTTGCCGTTCATAATGACAACTTCAAGCGAAAGTTCCTCCGCGCGTTTGGCGGCAATCGGGTCAAACGGGGTATTGCTTCCCGGCTCCCATGCTTCAGAGGGGGGAAGAAGCTTGCGGAATGCCGCCCATGAAATCTTTTCTATTTTCTTCGCGTCCGGAAATTTTCTCGGGTCTTTATCAAAGACATAATCAATGTTTGAAAGGTTGAGGACGCGCTTCGCTCTGCACTCGCGCGTAGCTTCCACCGCGTCAAAATCCGTACTGTGCCCCGGGGCCTTCGCGCCAAAGACGACAATGAGCGCGTCCACGCCGGGAAGCTCTGCCGGTTCAATAATGACCGAGCCGTGCGCCAGATGTTTGAATGCGCACCGAATAAATTCGGCATTAAGCATCAAAGCGCGAATGCCGACCCAATCAAGATCCGTTTGCGAGGGAGAGCCGAGTTCCTTCGCCGCCTCTTGATAGCGGCGGCATACCTTGCCGCCGCCAACCGTTATCACAAATCGTTCTCCGCCGCGCACGCGTTGTGCGATGATGTCCTTGAAAGAGCGGACGAATGCGGCATCAATTGAATCCGGCACGACGAGCGAACCGCCGAGAGAGATGATGGTGGGAGAGTTCATTGCAAAAGTAAATAGAGATGGTTACAAAACTATTTTTAAGCGAAATTTAGGACTTTTTGTTCGAGACGAGGAAAGCCAGCAAAATGATTGAGGCGTAGCCCGGCTACGACGAAAATCATTTTGCGCCAGCTTGACGAAGTATCGGACAAAAAGGACAAATTGCAGCAAGAATAGTTTTGTAACCATCTCATAGTACTTAGTAGATAGACCATAGACCTGAAAAAGAAATTCTTATCTATATATGCCCCTGCGCAAGCTCAGGGTGATTAGTTGAATTCGCCTCGCTCATACAATTTCCTTTTGTTTCCCCGTGCGGAGCACGGGGTGTTTGGCATATATAAGCTCCTCGGCTCGGAAATGGCAACTCGGGAGTTTTCATGTCTCTCGCTCTACGTCGCTTATAATCTATATTCTAGTTACTATAGTCTAAATCTCCAATGCTTTAACGATTGTTTGGTGTACTTCCTCCGGCGTCTGCTCGCCGTCTATGTCGTGGAAAATATATCCGGGGCGGTCTTTTAAATAATTGATGGACGGCAATACTTCGGTCTCGTACCACGAGAGCCGCCGGTCTATTTTTTCGCCGCCGTCGTCGTGCCGCGCGCGAAGAAGCAGGCGGCGCTTTGATTCGGCAGGCGACACGTTCACCAGTATAAGGTTGATAGGAGAGCGCTTGAAAAACTGCAGGGCGGAATCAAGCACCATGGACTCGGCGATTTTTCGAGGGGAGCCGTCTATAAAAAGATGCTCTGTGCCCGTTACATTTTTGATGAGATTGTCGGCCCAGAGGTACACTGCCAAGAATTCCGGCTGAAGGCCGCCAGCTTCCTGAATTTCTTTGGCGAGCTTTGATGCGAGGGTTGTGCCGTTCATAAGCGCGCGGAAACCGTCACCCGTATAGGAAGAGAACTGCGTTATATTCGGCGTTTTCCCTTTCAGATATCTTTTCAGCAGATCAACTTGCGTGCCTTTTCCCGAACCGGAAGGACCGGCGAAGATGAAAGTTGAAGGAGTCATAAATCAGTACTTAGTAACTAGTAGATGGATTATAGACCAGAAGCAAAAGAGAGGTTCATCTAATTACTATATTCTATCTATTATATTCTTCGTGCTAGTACTCCCGCATGGACACCTGCGCGTCAATCTTTTTCATGAAGTCCAGCACTACCGAAACCACAATGAGAAGCGCCGTACCGCCTATCGCCAGCGAAGAGTTGCCGGTGATGCCCTGCATGGCAAGCGGAAGTACCGCGACGAGCGCCAAAAAGACGGCTCCGACAAGCGTAATGCGCGTGGTTACAGAACCAATATAGGCGGCAGTGGCTGTGCCGGGGCGCACCCCCGGAATGAACGCGCCGTTCTTTTGGAGATTGGTCGCAATCGTGTCCGGATCAAAAGTGACCGCGGTGTAGAAATAGGTGAAGAGAAACACCAGCGCGAAGTAGAGGATGGAATAGACCCAGCTGTTGGCGAAGACTATGTTAAGAAATGAGGATAGCGAGTGCAAGATGGCGTTGTCAAAGGCAGAAAGTACCGTGGCAACCATCTGCGGGAACAGCATGATGGAGAGCGCGAAGATAATCGGAATAACGCCCGCCTGGTTGACGCGCAGCGGCAGATACGTGGAGACGCCGCCGTATACTTTCATCCCTCGCACGCGCTTGGCATAGGTAACCGGAATCGGACGCTCTGCCTCCGTAACCACCACGACGCCGAAGACCACGAGAATTGAAAGTGCGAGAAAGCCAAAATACATCGGAATATCGCTCGGATCAAACGCGAACGCAAGCTGTGACGCCGCGCCGGGAATGGAGGCCACGATGCCCGCAAAAATGATGAGCGAGGTGCCGTTCCCTATTCCGTATTCAGTCATAATTTCACCTATCCACATCATAAGGAGTGACCCTCCCGTCACAATGATAACGTTGGTCGCCGTAGAGAAGAGCGCGAGATCCGAGATGACCCCCTGCCGCGAAAGGAGCACCAAAAAACCGAATGCCTGAATGAGCGCGAGCGGCAGGCTAAGGAGCCGTGAGTACTGCGCGAACTTCGCTCTGCCGGCCTCCCCGTCCTCATGATACATAGCTTTTAGTTTTGGCGACATCATGGTAAGAAGCTGCATGATGATGGAAGCGGTGATGTAAGGACCGACGCCGAGCATCACGATGGAGAGATTGGAAAGCCCGCCGCCGGAGAAAATATTCAGCAAGCCGAAAAATTGATTATTAGCGAGGAAGTTTGCAAGCTCCGCAACATTAATACCGGGAATTGGAATGGCAGAAAGAAAACGGAACGCAATGAGCATCGCGCCGATAAAGAGCAACCGTTTGCGCAGTGTGGAATCGCTCCAGACAAGTTTTAGTTTTTGCAGAAAATCCATATTCTAGCTGATTAGTTTTTTAGCTTCCTAGCTTTCTAGGGAAAAGGCCTAACAAGCTAATAAGCTGATAAGCTAGGAAGCTGTGCTTCCGCCGGCTTTTTCGATGGCCGCTTTGGCCGAAGCCGATACGGCGCATCCGGTTATCGTAAATTTTTTTGCAACGGAGCCACTGCCCAGTATTTTAACGAGCGGAATGTTACCGCTTTTCCGCGAGATGATTCCTGATGACACAAGCGTTTCCGGATTGATGGCGCTTCCCGCATCGTACGTTTTTTGGAGCACTTCAAGATTCACCGGTACGCTCCTTTCCCGGAAACTCTTGAAACTGCGTTTCCCGCGCCCGCGTAATTTGGGAATGCGTTTTATCATGTCGCGGATTTCCGGGTACATTTTATGCCCGGCGCGGGCCGTTTGTCCCTTGCCGCCGCGGCCGGAAGTCTTGCCGCGCTTCCCTCCGCGACCGACTTCCACGGAGCGCTTGTTTTTATGTATTCGTTTTAGAGTATGAAATTGCATGGATTTGAAATATTGAATATCGAATACCTAATTTCGAAAAATATATAATTTCCAATATTGAATATTTAAATTTTTTCGAGATTCGAGATTCGAGATTCGAGATTGACCTTCGGGGCTTTGAGCGACGAAAGGGCTTTGATGGTTGCTCGCGCGATGTTGAGCTTGTTCTTGCTTCCCGAAAGAATCTTGGCGTTCACGTCGGTAATGCCGGAAAGCTCCAAAACGGAACGCACGGCGCTCCCGGCAATGAGCCCCTTGCTTTTGGCCGGAAACAGGACAATGCTGGCGCTTGAGTATTTTGCGTCAAGCGCATGCGGGATAGAATTGTTCGTGGTTCTCGCGATGCGAAGAAGGTGCTTTCTCGCGCTTCGCGTCGCTTTTTCTATCGCAAGCGCCGTATCCCCGGCTTTTCCGGTGCCAACCCCGACAGCACCTTTTCGATTTCCGATAACCACCAGTACGCTGAAATTGAAGCGTCGGCCGCCGGCAACAACTCGCGCGACGCGCCGCACGTTAAGCATCTTTTGGTCAAATTCTGGCCGCATCCGCTCCTCGCGGCGTCCTCCGCCGCGCCGACCGGAACGCTCTTGACCTCCGCGCCCATCTCCCCGTCCCCTGCCGCGGCGCCCGCCGGAAAATGCCGGACGCGCAGAAGACGGCGCCGTGGCTTTCGTCTCCGAGACTATCTTGACCGGCACGTTTTCAGTTTTTGCTTCGTCCGCCATATGTTTAGCTTGTTAGCTGACTAGCTTATTAGCTTTTTAGCTTTTTAGCTTCTGAATCTCCTAGCAAGCTAGAAAGCTAATCAGCTTAGAATGATAATCCGCCTTCCCGCGCTCCTTCCGCAAGTGCCCGTATGGCGCCGGCATACAGGTACCCCCCGCGATCAAACACTACCCGCGTGATATGCTTCTGCTTCGCCCGCTCTGCAAGCGCTTTCCCCACCGCCTTCGCCAGTTCCGAAGCGCGTTTTGGCATGCGCGCGTCTTTTACCGACGTGGTAGAAGCCGCCACAAGCGTCGTCGACTTCTCATCGTCTATGAGTTGGGCGTAGATGCCACGGTTAGAGCGGAACACGGAAAGACGCGGACGCTCTGCCGTTCCGTTTACCTTCGCGCGTATTCTTCGGTGTCTGCGTTCTCTTTTTAATTGTTTGGTGTTGCCATTCATAAGCTTCTTAGCTTTCTAGCTGACTAGCTTTTTAGCAAAAGACTGACCTAACAAGCTAAGAAGCTAACCAGCTGATAAGCTGTTAGGTG
This sequence comes from Candidatus Taylorbacteria bacterium RIFCSPLOWO2_01_FULL_50_130, assembly GCA_001821155.1. Classification (GTDB taxonomy): domain Bacteria; phylum Patescibacteriota; class Minisyncoccia; order Phycocordibacterales; family UBA10002; genus UBA10002. The sequence continues at coordinate 5,840 of MHSB01000015.1, forward strand.
GTTTTCTTTCCCTGCTTTCTGCGCACCACTTCATTTTCATAGCGTATCCCTTTCCCTTTATACGGCTCCGGTTTTTTGAGCGCCCGTACCCTCGCGGCAAATGCGCCGACCGCTTCAATATCCGAGCTGTGTACGGTGATGACGCTCTTTTCGGCAGTTACCAATACATTCTCGGGAACGGCGAGTTTCACCGGATGGGAAAACCCGAGAGACAGCGTCATTTCTCTGTCCTTAACGTCGGCCTTAAATCCAATACCCTCTATGATGAGTCTCTTAGTAAAGGCCTTCTGACTTCCGCGTATCATATTCTGCACATGCGCCACGGTCGTCCCCGCATGCATATTCGCAGCAGGCGCATTGCCGCGCGGAGAGACGGAAATGGCGTCTTTCTCCTGCTCCACTTTTACCATCGGCGAAAAAGAGCGCGTGAGAGTGCCGAGAGGTCCCTGCACGGTTATGGAGTTTCCACGTATGGTCGCGGTCACTCTTTCAGGAATGATGATGGGTTTTTTCGCTAAGCGTGACATAAATATTGGATATACGGACTATGGATTTTTACGGATATACAGATTCTTGATTCGTATATTCGTACACATTCGTACTCCGTAAACCTACCATATCTCAAACAATATCTCTCCCCCAACTTTTGCTTTTCTCGCTTCCGCATCAAGGAGTATGCCTTTTGAGGTAGAAAGAACGGCTACGCCGAAACCGCTTCGTACGGGATATATGTCTCGCGCTTTGACATACGAACGTTTTGAAAGGTGCGACACGCGCTTAACGGACGTTAGTGCCATCCCCGCGCCGCCCGAAGGGAGCTTGCATTCAACATGGCGCCCTTTTTTCACTTTTTTATAAGATGCAAGATATCCCTTTTTCTCCAAGGCGCCGGCAATCGCCAGAATAAGTTTTGAAGCGGGAAAAATGAACGAGTCCTTCTTAGCGCGGCTCGCCATCTTGAACGTATTCAGAAAATCTGAAATGGGGTCCATAAGATTTAGCTTGCTAGCTTCTTAGCTGATTAGCTTTTTAGCAAGAGATTTCCCTAACAAGCTAGAAAGCTAAACAGCTAATAAGCTGACTACCACGATGACTTCTTAACGCCGGGAATCATGCCTTCGTTGGCATATTCTCGAAAACAGATACGGCAGAGACCAAAATCTCTCATGAAAGCGCGCTTGCGGCCACAACGGAAACAGCGCCGCACAATACGGGTTCTGAACTTTGGTTTCTTCAGGGCGCGCGCTTTGGTGGAGGTTTTGGCCACAATAATGCTGATTAACGCCGATGGTAACGCTGATTCACGCTGGCAAAAAGAGAAGACGCTGACTCTCATCCGCGTCTATCCGCGTCCCCGTCGGCGTTATCTGCGTGTCGGAAATACTAGCTAACCAAACGTGAAAAGTCAAACATAAAAACACGGCGAGGGAAAATGCTCCCGAGCGATGTTTGTTTTGTCCGCGTCTTCTCCGCGCCAAGCAGAGAGTTGCTAAATCTTGCCTCTTTTGTTATACAGTCACTAGCCGATCACAAACCCGAAAGGAAGAATCAATGAGCGAATCAAAGTGGTATGTTATTACCGGTGTTTTTTCTTCCGGCAAGACGACCGTTCTTGAACAACTTATCAAAGCTGGTTATCGAGCAGTGCCTGAAGCTACACGCGTGCTGATTGACGAAGAAATGGCCCAGGGAAGGTCCGTGGCGGAGATTCGGAGTAATGAAGGAGATTTTCAGCGGCGCGTTACAAAGCAAAAACTTGAGACCGAAGCCATGTTACCGTTGGAAGAAATAGTCTTTTTGGATAGGGCGATGCCCGATAGTATTGCTTATTACCAACTCCACGGCCTTAACCCTCAAGAAGCACGCGTCGTTTGCCGTAGGGGTTTGTATCGCAGGGTCTTTTTTATGGAGCCAGTTGCATTTGTTAAAGACTACGCGAGAACGGAATCTCCAGAGGTCATTGAACGATTGAATGTTCTCCTCAAAGAGGCATATGAACAACTCGGTTATGAAGTTATTACGGTCCCTGCCGTATCCGTAGCGGAACGGGTGCGCTTCATTCTTGAGCGGTTATAACCGCTATTGAGAGACGGAAAGGTTCTCAACAAAGGCGGTGAGGCATTGGCCAATATCCGCTTTTTTTACCTTTGTTTTTGCGTTCTATTTCCTCACTCTTGCATCCTCCTTCTTAAAAGGAAAGCCGAGATATTTCAAATACGCTTTGGCTTCGGCGGCAGTTTTCGCGGTAGTCACCACCGTCACCGACATACCAAATACATCGCGCAAATCTTCATCTGAAGATTCAGGGAAGATTGTGTGCTCGCGTATGCCAATGGTGATGTTTCCTATCTCATCTATGGCGCCGGCGGAGAGGCCCCGAAAATCCTTGGTGCGCGGGAGCGCTACGTTGAGAAATTTGTCGAGAAAAGAGTACATACGGCTGCCTCGAAGCGTTACCGCCACTCCCACCGTGTCGCCTTGTCGTGTTTTATAAGACGCAATCGATTTCTTGGCTCCTCGCCGTACTACTCTCTGTCCGGTGATTTTGGCGAGGCGGTCCTCAACTACTTCAATCTTTTTCTTGTCCTTGAACGAGCCGATGCCAGCGCTTACAACAACTTTTTGCAGGCGAGGGACCTGCATAACATTGGTGTAACCCATTGTGCCTTTCAGGACGTTATATGCTTCTTTCTGCTTATCTTTTATTGATTTCATAGTTTTGACGGGTACACGGACCATGGATTCCTACCGGTATACAGATTCTTGATTCGTATATTCGTACCTATCTGTACTCCGTAAACCTAAATCTCTTTCCCGGTTTTCCTGCTTACTCTTACCCAGCGTTCGCCAACCAGCTTTTTACCGGAACGAACCGCCTTACCGCCTTCCACAAGCGCCACGTTGGAGATGTGAATCGGCATCGCTTTCTCCACGACCTGTCCTTTTTGTCCGGCCTTGCGCGGTTTCTGGTGACGCTTGGAGAGGTTGAGACCTTCAATGATGACCGCCTGACGAGAGCGGAGCACGCGCGCGACCGCTCCCTTTTTCCCCTTCTCCTTACCGGAGATTACTATGACGTTGTCCCCCTTTTTTATCATGAGCTTTTTAGTTACTTAGCTTGCTAGCTTACTAGCTTTAGGAAAAACTTCCGCCTTTCTAAAAAGCTAATCAGCTAACAAGCTAGAAAGCTATCAAACGACTTCTGCCGCTTTTGACGTTATTGCCGTAAATCCCATCTCGGAAATCTCTCGCGGGATTGGCCCGAAAATACGCTTGGCAAGCGGCTCTTTTTTCCCCTTTTCCAAAATAACGACGGCATTTTCATCAAAGCGAATATAAGAACCGTCCTTTCGCCTAAACGCCTTTCTCTGACGGACGACGACCGCGTGGAGCACGTCCTTTTTCTTCACGGTTTTGCGTGGCTCTGCCTTCTGAATGGAAAGCACAACGACCTCTCCGAGTTCAGCGTACCGCTTTCTGGATGAGCCGAGCACTTTGAAAATCCGGCCGATCTTTCCTCCGGAGTTATCGGCGATTTTGACGATGGCACGAGGCTGCAACATAAATGATGAAGTATGAAGTAAGAATTATGAATTAAGCTTTAAGAATTGCTGCTCTCCTTACTTCTTAATTCCGTACTCCAGATTATTCTAAGCGATTCTGAATCGCTTATCTCTGGACATCGGGCGGCATTCAATGATGGTTACTTGTTCACTTTCCTTTTTGGTGTTGCCGGCATCGTGCGCCTTGAAGCGGCTCGTACGCTTCAGGTATTTTCGGTACTTCGGATGCGCCACGAAGCGGTTTACCTCAACCACGACGGTATCCTTCATCTTCGCGGATACCACCGTGCCGATGAGCACTTTGCCTTTATGCTTTGTCATATCAGTTGTCATGTCTTTGAAATATCGGATTTCGGAGATCTAATTTCAGGAAAGTTTGAATAGCCAATAGTAAAGATTCAGTTATTTTCCGATATTCGAATTTCGAGATTCGGTATTTCTTTTGTGAAGCTCTGTAAGCAAGCGCGCTGTTTCCTTTCGAAGTTTCTTCCCCTCCTTCACGTTTTTCTGCTTACTGCCTGCCATTGCAAAGCGAAACGCTTGCAGTTTTGCATGATTCCCGGTAACAAGCTTGTGAAGCTCTTCTTCCGTCTTATGCGCGTAATCGGACATACTGTTCGAGATTTCTAATTCACCTCATTGTCTAAATTTCTAATAAAAGCTCGAATGCTATTTAGGAATTAGGTAATTTTTTTTGCCACACTACCTTAACAAAAACGGCCCAAAACACAAATTTACCTGGCTACCACCTTACTTTTAATGGGTAGCTTCGTACCTGCCTTTCGAAGCGCTTCCTTGGCTACTCCTTCATCAATGCCATCAACTTCAAAGACAACGCGTCCGGCTTTCACTTCAAAGCAGTATCCCTGCGGGTCACCTTTTCCTTTTCCCATTCCCACTTCGGGAGGCTTGCCGGTAAACGGCATGTCAGGGAAAATGCGCGTCCAAACTTTCCCGGTCTTTCCGGAATTTCGCGCTAAAACTTTGCGGGCCGCTTCTATCTGATTGGAACGTACGCGCGCGCCGGTAAGTGCCTTCAAGCCGAAAGAACCGAATGACACCTCCGTCCCCCGTGTTTCCACGCGCGGTTTTTTGGGATTATGGCGCATAGTGTGCCATTTTCGAAATTTAACTTTTTTAGGCAGTAACATAATTCAGCTTGTTAGCTTTCTAGCTTCTTAGAGATTCCCTAACAAGCTAAAAAGCCAGTCAGCTAGGAAGCTACTTTCGCGGATTTTTATCCGCGAAAACTTCTCCTTTATAAATCCATACTTTGATGCCGATGTCTCCGTATGTCATATGCGCCCGCGCGCGGGCAAAATCTATATCGGCGCGGAGCGTTTGTAGGGGGATGCAGCCCTTTTTGAGTTCTTCTGTGCGGGCCATTTCCGCCCCGCCGAGCCGCCCGCCAAGGTACATACGAACGCCCTTTACATCGCGGTTTGCCATCACCTTATCAGCCGTCTGCTTCATCACGCGGCGGAACGGAAAGCGTTTCTCAAGCCCTTCGGTTATCATGTGCGCCACGATGGCGGCGTTAGATTCAGGCGAGCGTACTTCTTCGATGTCTATCTTCATGTGCGCGATGCCAACGACCGTGTTTTTTCTCCCAAAGCGAACTAATTTCTCCTTCAGTTTGGACGCTCCCTCGCCGCTTTTGCCGATAAGCATGCCGGGGCGCGATGTGCGAATGATAATACGAAAGAGCTTCGGACCGCGCTCAATGTCAATGCCGCTCACATACATGCCGCGCAAATTTCTCTCAAGAAATTCGCGGACGAGAATGTCCCCCTTGAGCATCTTCTGGTACTCCCCCTTAACGCCAAACCAGCGGGACTTCCAATCTTTGATGACGCCGATGCGATACGAATATGGATGGACGATGTGACTCATGATTCGCAACTAGTAACCGTTAACCTTTGACTGTTAACTGTTAAAAGTCAATGGTTAATGGTTCAAGATTTCCTTGGTTCCTCAAGAACCAAAGAAATTTTGCTGGTGCGCTTCAGGATTTGATAGGCGGAACCGTGCGCACGGGGCATGGAACGTTTGAGTACAACACCCGGGTCAACGCGGAAGTCTGTTATGACGAGTGCATCTGGTTCCAGTATTTTCTGATTCTCTTTGGCGTTCGAGACCGCGCTCTCAAGAAGTTTTTTGAGCGGCACAGTAGCGGACTTTGGCAAAAGTGAAAGCATGGTTCTCGCTTGCGCGACGGTCTTCCCTTTGACGACGCCCGCGACGAGCCGCATCTTGCGGGGAGACTGTCGGTAGTTGTTGAGAATAGCTTTCATGAGAGCTTACTAGCTTCTTATGCTTACTAGCTTCTTAGCTTTAGGATTTCCTGGCAAGCTAGAAAGCTAGCAAGCTAATTTTACTTCTTCGCTGCCGCGTCTGCCGCGCTTTTTGCCGCCTGTGCCGCGGCCATTTCGGTTTCCTTCTTCTTCATCTCAAGTTCCTTTTGTATCTTGCCCCCATGCTTTATGAACTTTCTCGTAAGGGAAAACTCTCCTAAGCGGTGCCCGACCATATCCTCGTTTACGAGCACCTCGGGGAAATCTTTTCCGTTGTGCACCAGAAATTTGAACCCGACCATCTCGGGAGAAATCACAGAGGCGCGAGACCACGTTTTTATGGGCGCGCTTGATTCCGGCCGTTTCCCCGCAAGTTTTTTAAGCACTCGCGGATCAACGTACAGTCCTTTCTTAAGCGAACGGGTCATCTTGTTATCGCTGATTAACGCGGATTACAACGCTGACGCATGCTGATAAAAAAGAGATGGACGAAAGGTATCTGCGTCCATTCGCGCTCCTCATCGGCGTATATCCGCGGTCAACAAGCGTGCCCAGCATACTAGCAGAGATAAGCGTGAAAAGTCAAACTGGAGTCTCCTCCCATTCATAATGAGCATCAAATAATCGCCTCTTCCCAAGTAAATGAGCTTCAAACGCCCATTTTCTCTCCGAGGGGCAAATTATGC
>MHSB01000016.1 GCA_001821155.1 Candidatus Taylorbacteria bacterium RIFCSPLOWO2_01_FULL_50_130
CTAGTAAGCTTGTTCTGTCGTCGGCTTATACACTAGCTCTAGTTTCTTCTGTGCAATATGTCCGAACCGGTCCTTGCCTTCAATCGTCATTATAGAGTAACCCTCCGCGAGGAGCAATGATTCCATAAAACGTCCGCGTTCGTCGGTAAAGATCGGCCGCCCGTTTAAGGTAAGGAATGAGACATTGTGCGCCGCACCCTTTACCGTAATATGCGTTGTCGTGGATGTGTATCCATTCACTGGCTCTTCTATGAAGAGTACCGGTCCTTGAAGAAATTCTCGGAATTGAAAGTAGGCATATGTTCCCAGACCGATTACGAGAACGCCGATAATGCCGACGCTGATAATGAGTTTAGGAGCACGTTCCATACTCAAACGGTAACTGGAACTGTAACCTATCACTGGAACTAAATGAACCAATGTAGAGATTCTTTGTTACAGTTACCTGTTCCAGTTATTTGTTACATAGGACTTACGCAATCGGTGTCATTCCCGTGAAGCTTGTCCTCGCGAAGGCGGGGAACGGGAATCCAGGGCGTTAAAAAACGGCCAAATACTGGATTCCCGCCTGCGCGGGAATGACAGAAAATGACGAAATGCGTAAGTCCTATTACAGTTGCCCTGGTCCCGGCACTTCCGTTTCTTCAGACGGTGTATCGTGCCCAGCGGCTCCGAGTACCATTCTTGGTTTCGAGCCGTCAGATGCTCCGATTACCTTGTGTTCCTCCAGTAGATCCATAAGCCGTGCCGCTCGAGAATAACCAATTCGCAATTTTCGCTGCAGGTAAGATGTTGATGCCTTGCCGGCCTGCACGACGACGGCACGCGCCTCTTCGTACAAGACATCATCTATGTCTTCGCTTCCCCCGAAAGCGTCTTCAAAAGCAAGCCCGCCCGATTCCGGAGATACATCGCTCCCATCTCTACCGATAAGAGAAAGCTCTTGCGGCACATCGTCCTTGTACTCCTCGCGGAGGTATTTCGTAACCTTTTTCACCTCCGTTTCGGAGATGAAAGCGGACTGTAAACGCACCGGCTTTGACATTTCTCCCGAAAGGAAGAGCATGTCTCCGGCGCCGAGAAGCTTCTCGGCGCCTCCAGTGTCCAGAATGGTGCGCGAGTCCACCTGCGAGGCGACTTGGAGCGCTATGCGCGCGGGAATGTTTGCCTTGATAAGTCCGGTGATAACGTTGACCGACGGCCGCTGCGTTGAGAGGAGAAGATGGATTCCCACCGCTCGACTCATCTGAGCCAAACGCACAACAGCCGCTTCAAGCTCTCTTGGATATGTTGCCATGATATCGGCAATCTCATCAATCACGATGACGATAAAGGGTATTCGTTCGGGCGCTTTCAGAGAGAGTTCGCTGCTATCCACGTTTGTCGCCCTTTCCTTTTCGAGTTTTTTGTACTCCGGTTCCACTATGTTTTTGTGATATGAGTGGATATCCCGGACCGATTCTGATTCCAAGACGTCATAACGGCGGTCCATCTCCTTTCCCGCCCATTTGAGCGCGAGAATCGCTTTTTTGGCGTCCGTGATGACGGGGGTGAGCAGATGCGGGATTTTGTTGTATAGAGTGAGTTCCACGCGCTTAGGGTCAATCAAAATGAGCTTCAAATCTTCAGGAGCGTTGCGGAAGAGCAGGGAAGTGAGGATGGTATGCAGGGTTACGGACTTTCCGGCGCCCGTTGCGCCCGCGATGAGTGCATGCGGCATTTTTGAGAGATTGGCAAAATGTGCCTTGCCCGCCAAGTCTCTTCCAAGCGACATAAGAAGCGGTTTGTCCGACGCGGTAAATTCGGCGCTTCCGAGCATCGTGGCGAGACCTACCGTTGCTTTGATGTTATTCGGCACTTCTATGCCGACGAGTGATTTCCCCGGTATGGGGGCCTCAATGCGAATAGGGTGCGCGGCAAGCGCAAGTTCGAGCTCGCGTTGTAGCGCAACAATTTTTGAAAGGCGCACATTTTCCGCGGGTTTCAAGGCGTAGCGCGTCACCGTCGGGCCGATTGAAATCTCATCCATTTCGACCTCAATACCAAAATTCTGCAGGGTACGTTTGATGATATTGGCGTTTGCTTTTATATCCCCCACTCCGGGTTTTCCTCTGTCGGCTTCAAGGAGTGTTAGCGGTGGGGGAGCATACGTTCTCCAGTTTGGCCATGAGAGCATGGCAGAGGTTACTGTCGGCAACTCGGCATTGTCGTCTCGGACGGCCTGTTTCACCCTTTTTCTTTCCGTTACCGAGACGTCGTTAAATCTTTCCGTCTCTTCCGTCTGCTTCTCTTCCTCTGTCAGCTCATGCGCTTGTGTAGCGCCAGCCGCTTCAAGTCCGCTTATCTTCGCCTCCTTTCTTTTCCAAAAGACGGCTCTCCAGTGCGCGTGCAGCGCGCCAACCGGTATCGAAGCTTCAAACATAACGAGCAGTGACATGACAAACATTGCCGCGAGGAGCACAACTGATGTATATACCTCAAAAAGGCGAGACAGCGGAGAAGAGAGTACCGCTCCAAACCAACCCCCCTCCGTAGGGAACAGGAGTTCAACAATTCCCAATCCGGACAAGAATAGCACGAACGCTCCTATTGTCTTCTTTATTGGGAAGAGCCCTCGAAGCGCGCGAAGCAATCCCACTGAAAGGAAAAATGCAAGCAACGGCAGCAGATAGAAACCAATGCCGACAAAACCGGTCAACCATTCGTGGATTTTTCTGCCTCCTCCGCCCGCTTTGCCAAAAGCTACAAATATAAGTACCAGTCCAAATGTAAAAAACAGGACCGCAAGCACGCCTCGAAGTGTCTCTTCGCGAAGGAATCCCCCGCCTTTCCCTTCCTTGTTTTTTCGCGCCATATACGTACTAAATAGTAGAACCTGTCTCACTAAAAAGTCCGCCATTGTGCCGTGAAATCTCCTGCTGCAAAACGCGTCACCCCCTCACTGAAGCACAGCTTCAACTCCTCACGTTTCGCGTTTTTCGCTGCGTAGATTTCACGGCACACACACGCGTCTTTTAGTGAAACAGATTCTAGTATATCACGCTTACTGTACGACGATGCGAAATGGCCTCACAAATAATGTCCATGGCAGGTTATTAAACACTTTCTAATTGCCGCGCGCGAACAATTGACATCTTCGCGTGACGCTACTTTTCGTATGCACACCTCGCGAAAGATGTCAGAAACACAGCTTTCATGCATCGCCCCTCTTCACTCCTGCTTTTGCTAGTGTTGAAATTATTTATAACCTTGCAATTCGCGTATACGATACGATAATAGACATATGTCCTTTTCAATTTCCCGGAGATATCTAATAAGACATGAGTCGTAAAGGGCTGCGAGTGATGTCTTTAGCATAAAGGACATAGATTGCCTACCAGTGCATATTCATCTTATGTCCTTTATAGGCATAATCGGCATAGTCATAATTTATTGGCCCCATATTCAGATATTCCCCTTTATTTACTTGGCTAATTCGACTTTACCACTTCGTTTCCAAGATATATCTTTCTCCAGCATTATCAAGAATTTCCATGCATCCGCGTCAGCACAATAGAACAGAACGAGCTCTTGATGTCCTTAATAGCAGGACACCGATAAGTGCTTTACACGAGGACCAATATCACTTGTTTCTATTCAAAAAGACAGAACGGCTGGTTGCCGCCGTCTATCTTGTCACACACTCATTTAACGATTCAGAACCATTAAAGTGGAACATGCGAGCGAGCTCTTCCCGGCTCTTAGAATGTGTTCTCTCGCTCCGAGCGCACAACATTGTTCAAGACATTCCGTCTTTTCAAGATTTGTATTCGGAGATGACTCGCCTATTGTCCATTCTTAACCTTTCTCACATTGCCGACCTTGTTTCGCCTATGAATTTCTCTCTTCTGAAGGGTGAAATTGAAAATCTTATTGCTTTGTTCGAAGGCGGATGGCGGATATCTACCCCGCCCACTTATTCATTGCCGTTCACGAATGCTTTTTTTGGAATACCGGGGGATATACTTCTGCACGAGACGAAGATCAGACACAAAACCCCCACTCAAGGCGATTTAACGGGAGAAGCAGGACACGAAACGAATGCCACCTTACATTCCGTGGCAGAATTCGACAAATTTCACCGAGACCAGAGAAATACCTCTAAAGGACAGCAGTATGTAAAGGACAGTGTCCTTGATAAAGTGGCCGAGGCATTAGAGGAAAAAGGACAGAAGCATAAGGACAAAAGTCAGTCTACATTTTTTCGAAATAGAGAGAAGGTTAAGGAGAGCAGGAGACAAGAGATTGTTTCTATCCTCCGAGACAGAAATAGCGCTACAGTGAGAGACTTTTCTGTCTCAATACAAGGATGTAGCGAAAAGACCATACAGAGAATTCTCATAGAAATGGTGCAGCACGGTGTCCTTAAGATAAGCGGGAAACGCCGTTGGAGTCGGTATTCCATCGCAGAAGATTATAAACCATCTTAAGACCGGGTAATATATAGGTGATATATCTGTCCTTTACATCGCTACCATTCACTGTCCTTGAGAAATTTTAGGTCGTATGACACCACCATATAAGGGTCGAAGTGTGTCAAGTTTTTGTTTTTGTTAGAAGTTTTGTCATGTTACGCCTTGTGTTTCGTCTAGATACCAGAGGTGCTGTACAGGGCGATTGCCGGGAATTTTTAACGTACCGGTGCATTTTGACAAGGTTAGTAGTGGCTAGATGCTTGAAAAATGGCCCTAAATAGAGGGGTTAAGCTTCTCTGGCCTAGGCGCTGAATTGATGGACGGCGTATACGCTCTGACAGTGATTATTTCATACAAAGCCAGCCATTGCTTTCTACAGTGAAATTGTATCCACTTGCCGTTATTCGGACGCGGATTATGGCGGAATCTCAAGAATGATTGTTTCGTTGACTTTGTTTTTTGGCTGTGCAATACTGGCTTGCGTGGAATATATCTTAAAAAAGCCGCAACAAAGGCCTCATGCCTTTGTTCCGCGCCGTTTTAAGTTATCCACAGAATCTGTTTTGCAGCTATCTCGTCACACCGTATAATTGACCTTGAAACTTAGTGTGCCATACTTTTCTGGTCTGGTGGCACTATACCCTGTGCTTCGGTGAGATTCGGGAACACTTGATACGCGAAGAGAGAGGTTCGTTGACAATAGAATACGTCAGGAAAAGCATAGTTTTCTAGTTAATTTTCTTCTGAAATTGTAACTGCAGCAGTGCAGACTTTGTTCCGACTTCCTCAACGCGCTTTCAAAACAACTTTCGACTTGTTCCCCGCGCCTACGCGCGAAAGAAATAGAGTCGGCATAGTGTTTTCCACAAGCGCAATTTCTGAATCACGCAGAAAGACCGGCCGCCCTCCTCACTCAAAACTAAACCGCTCTGTTGCCATCTTTTGACGCTTAAGTTAAAAGGGAGCAGCGACGGGTTAGTAAAAATCGCCACGTTTCGCAACACATCGAAGCGTGGCAAAGCAGATTACGGAATCGCATTAGTTTTTGAGTCGAAAACTAATGTCTTCATTGTTTCGGTGACGAGGGTGTCGCGGCAAGCGACCCGCTCCGAATCGGAAAGAGGGCAACAAGCGCGGTACGCCGCGCAGTGGTGCTCTTAACTATTAACCACACATTATGACAAGTAAATCCAAAAAACACACAATTATCGCGAGCGTTTTTGGCCTTATGCTTTCACTCACGCTTGTTGCGGGAGTGGGAGTGCAGACCGCGAGCGCCGCATTGACAGCTGCCCAAGTGGACGCGATTATTTCGCTCCTCAATTCCTTTGGAGCTGATGCGAGCACAGTCAGCAACGTGCGCGCGTCGCTTACGGGTGGCACGCCGTCGGCGCCGACTATGGGTACCGGGTACATCTTTACCCGCAACCTCACCGTAGGCGCCACGGGAGAAGATGTTAAACAACTCCAGATGCTGCTTAACATGGACGCTGCTACGCAAGTATCCGCGTCGGGATCTGGATCTCCGGGAAATGAAACAATGTATTTCGGGCCAGCCACCAGGGCGGCTGTAGTTGCGTTCCAAAATAAATACGCGTCCGAAGTCCTTACCCCGGTTGGTCTTACCTCGGGCACCGGATTCGTAGGAGCGGCCACTCGCGCTAAGCTGAACAGCATGAGCGGCTCCGTGGCAACCCCGACCACTCCGACTACACCGACAACCCCGACCACTCCGACTACACCGACAACCCCGACCACTCCGGTAACTCCGGCAGGAACAGGTCTTGCCGTTACCAAGTCAGCGACACAGCCTGCGGCGCAACTTGCGCCGCTTAAGGCGGCTCGCATTCCATTCACCAATGTAATCTTTACCGCAGGTTCTTCTGATGTAACGGTCAACGGCTTGGTCGTGGAACGAGTCGGTCCGGCGGTTGATGCCATCTTTGACAGCATTATCCTTCTTGATGAAACCGGCGCGCAGGTCGGTCTTTCAAAGACATTGAACTCGCAACACCAGACGACACTCACCCAGTCCTTCGTTGTGAAGGCGGGTCAGTCGCGCACCATGACGATTGCGGGCAACCGTCCGACATCAAGTACGGCCGCGCACGCGGGCATGTCCGCCGCGCTCTCTCTCGTTCAAGTAAACACGGGAGCGACGGTCAGCGGCTCTTTCCCGATTACCGGCACAGCCCAGACTATCAACGAAGGACTTACCATCGGCACCGTAACGGCGGCTCGCGGTTCTCTTGACCCGGGCACCAGCGTGACGAAAGAAGTCGGCATCACCGGATACACTTTCTCGTCAATCCGCATCACCGCGGGTTCTGCGGAGAATGTCCGACTTCGATCGGTAAAGTGGAATCAAACAGAATCTGCCGGTGCGGCTGACCTTGCCAACATCAAGATTTACGTTGAAGGTACGGCATACGACCCGGTAGTAACCGACAGCGGACAGTACTATACCGCGAGCTTCGGCTCCGGAATCGTTCTTGAAAAAGGATTTTCAAAAGAAATCTCCATCAAGGGCGATGTCATCGGCGGTTCAGGACGCAAAGTTGACTTCGATATCGCCAAGCGAACCGACATTGACCTTGTCGGAGAACTCTACGGCTACGGCATTATGCCGGACTTTGACGCCGCCGCCGCAACAGTCGATGGCGCGGACGTTCACAACGCGGATGATTACTACTATGATGGAGCCGTGCTTACGATTGACGTCGGCACGATAAACATCTCAACATCAAATGCCGCTCCGGCGCAGAACATCGCGATTAACACCCAGAATCAGCCCCTTGGCGCGTTCATTGCGGACGTTAAAGGAGAGCCGATTTCCGTAGGGCGCCTTGGATTCAACATGACCCTCGGAGACAACGACGCGGATGACATTGATGACATTACGAACATAACGATTGTTGACGCAAACGGTTCCGTTGTCGCAGGCCCTGTGGATGGCACCGCGGCTGACAGCTCAAATACCGCCGGTTCCGGAGAGGGCTCCTTTGTCTTCACTGATACGGTTACCTTCCCGGTCGGTCAGAATACCTACTTCCTCAAAGGAAAGATTGGTACTGATATGAACAACAACACGACCATCACCGCGTCCACTACCCCGTCAACTGACTTCGCGACCGTGCGAGGACTTACGACAGGGAAGACAATCACTCCGGCCCCGATATCTGCTCTTACTTTTGCGACCATGACCCTAAAGTCAGGCGACCTTACGGTAAGCAACCTTGGTCAGCCGCCGGCCCAGACCGTCATCGCCGGTGGAAAGCAGATAGAATTTGCGCGATACTTGCTTGACGCTACGGCTTCAGGCGAAGACATCCGCGTAACGACACTACCGCTTGACTACTCTACGAACGGCACGGCGTCAGATGTTACCAATTGTCAGCTTCGTGACGGAACAAAAACCGGCACCTCGCTTACAACCGGTTCAAACGTGAAGAATCCGTCGGCTGTCTCTTCCACCACGCAGTTTGTGTTTGACGGCAACGGACTCATTGTTACCAAAGGTACCTCCAAGACACTCTCGCTTACCTGCGACCTTAAGAGCGGTACCGCAGCGAGCACCTATCAATGGGGTATTGTCGCAACGGCAAGCAACGGAGGGTATACGGGAGCAACCGGTCTCGCTTCTGCTCAAACTATTACGGAAACCTTCAATTTGGGAGCGGGCAACGTCATGAC
>MHSB01000017.1 GCA_001821155.1 Candidatus Taylorbacteria bacterium RIFCSPLOWO2_01_FULL_50_130
CGACCGGCATTATCAAACTCTCGCTTGAAAATCCTCCCGCGTATTTTGAGAACAATCTAATGAACGGCATCGCGCTTCTTGACGCGATGAGAAAAAAAGGCGTGAGGAAAATCGTCTACTCTTCTTCGTCTGGAGTGTACGGCGAGCCGGAGCGCGTTCCCATAAAAGAAGATGATCGCAAAGAGCCGGTGAGCCCGTATGGAGCGTCCAAATTCGCCTTTGAGCATGCGCTTACCTCCTACTATCACGCCTTCGGCATTGAAAGCGTATCGCTTCGGTATTTCAACGTGTACGGGCCGGGTGATAAGCAGCAGCCCGTAACGCGCGCGATTCCGCAATGGATTCAGGCAGCGCTCAAGAAAGAAGTGGTACCGGTGTACTGGAATCTCGAACAGACGAAAGATTACATATTCATTGATGACGTGGTTCGCGCCAATCTCCTCGCGGCGGAAAGAGGAAAAGGAACGGCGGTGTATAACGTGGGAAGCGGCAAAGGGTATGTGATGCGCGAGCTTTTTTCCACGCTTGAAAAAGTGCTCGGGCGGACACTTCCGAAAAAGAACATGGGGGAGCGGAAGGGCGACCCAAGCGTCCTCGTTGCCGACATTTCCCGCATGCAAAAAGAACTAGGGTGGAAACCAACCGTCGGCATCGAAACCGGCATCCGCAAAACAGTTGAGTATTACCAACGCGAACTCGGTCTCCCACTCTAGAACTCATCCCAAAACCTACCATGGTAATACTGGTCGAAACCATTTCGCATCGTCGTCTCGCCATATTCGGTAAAAAATGGCTTATCCTCGGTCGGAGTACCTCGGTACACCTCCATCGTCTGCGCCATTTTTTCCTCGAATCTGGTGGGACTTTGGATCGCGATAGGTTTTGGGATGAGTTCTAAGATTATACAGATTGTACATGCAACATATCAACAATCTCAAGTTTGTTGGTATGTTCTTTATACAGTAGAATAATTAGTTACGGTAGGAAACCAGGTGAACACATAATGGATTTCTTAAAGCATACATTGTGGCCGGGGATAAAAGTACGGCTTACGTTCTGGTGGTGGGTAGTGAAATACGGCGGCAAGAAAAACATCCCGCAGGAGCTTATCTTCGGGAAGATAAGCGGCAGCATGGAGCGCATGAAAGAAAGTCTCATACAGGCGATGCGCCATATGCCGAAAAATTTGAGCGAGGCAGAGAAGAAAGAATTTTTTGATCTCCTTCGCACCGCCGAAGCTCTGGAAAACGAAGTTGAGAAAACCAAAAAGAATTGACTACAACATCCTTACATACTTGAGATTGTAAGGATGAGTGACATATACTGAGCCATATGAAGACTTCAAAGCAGATGGAACGTCATCTCAAAGGCGTTTCCAACCACTATCGAATTGAGATTTTACTCCTCATCGCATCAGAGGAAGGGCTGACGCTTGAAGATATCGTAAGGCGGCTCCGGGCAAACCAAAAGACAATAGGCGAGCATACACGCCGCCTCTTTATTGCAGGACTCGTACAAAAGAAATATCGCGGCAAATTCGTGGAGCACGCACTTTCACCCTATGGAAGAACGTTCGTGCGTTTCCTGAAATCATTCCAACACATCTAATACATACTTACAAACTTGAGATTGTTGGTATGTGCTATTGTTGCCGAGAGTTTGAGAGGAAAGGAAAGGACAGAGAAGTTGTCTTTAGAACTCATTTCAAAACCCTATCGCAATCCAAAGATTTGCGGTATTCGAGGAAAAAATGGCGCAGACGAGGAAGGTGTAGCCATCTACTCCGACCGAGGATAAGCCATTTTTTGCCGAATACCGCGAATCGACGATGCGAAATGGCTTCAATTAATTGTCCCATGGTAGGGTTTTGAAATGAGTTCTAGTAGGACTTACGCACTTTCTTGTTTTGGCTGTCGTTCCCATGAAAGCTTGTCTTCGACTTGATCAGGGATGGGAATCCGGAGTCGCTGAATAAGACCCTGAATTCCCGCTTCCCGCGCGCGAGGCGGACAAACTTTGCGGGAATGAGGAGAAGTGAAATG
The DNA here is from genome assembly GCA_001821155.1 of Candidatus Taylorbacteria bacterium RIFCSPLOWO2_01_FULL_50_130. Lineage (GTDB taxonomy): Bacteria > Patescibacteriota > Minisyncoccia > Phycocordibacterales > UBA10002 > UBA10002. The sequence goes on from MHSB01000017.1 coordinate 2,043, forward strand.
TCAGCACTATGCCAAAGTGCGTAAGCCCTACTTAGGTTTTTTTCTCCCCGATGAAGTAGATAAGCGCTGATACCTCAAGGTGGCGCGGAAAGAGATTAAACAGTAAGTCAAAAATGCGGAGCGGAGAGAGAATCACCATAAAAAAATACGTTGCAAGATTGTAAGCGGCCTCAGAAATGAGGGAAAATGGAAGTGCGAGAAAGTACATGAGAAATGTAACGAAAGCCGACGCGGGGCCGCCGAGCGCTCCGATTTTTTGAGGAGTGAAATCGTGAAATCGCTGTTTAAGTCCCTCATGCGTGAGCCGCATAAAGTCATTGGGCGAGGCGTGGAAGGGCATGACGAACGGGATACTGATGTAGATAAAACCGCCGGGGCGCACTACGCGACGCATTTCTCGAATGACCTCTTCGGCATTACGGGCGTGCTCAAGCGTTGATTCTGAAATGAGCATGTGGAGCGAATTGTCTTTGAACGGCAAACGCGCCGCGTCGGCGATGATGTCTACGTTTTTGAACGGAAAGATATCAAGGTTGATGACGGCTGGATGGACTTTGGTGATACCGGAGCCGACATTGACAATGAGCTTTTCCATTGCTCTTTCTCCAAAAAGTTTTTCTATAGTTTTCTTCGGCTTCTGTCCGAAGAATGAAACGCTTCCGATGGCGTATGTGAGAAACACGAAAAGCGCCGGCCACTCCTTAACGAGTTTTTTAAGACGATTCACAAATTGTTCCGCCTCCGCTTCGTATTGCGAAATATCCTTGTCGGCAGTTTTGGTGAAGCAGAGTTGGGAGCCTATTATGGAATGGCGCGCGGAACAACCACTACACACCAACTGCTCACTCATGAGAGATAGTTCGCCTTTCCTGCATGTAGGACACTGGAGCACGTTAAGGAGACCTCTTGGGGACGATTTCATGACCAACATAGTAAGGTATAATGTTTAAATATGCTACCTCTATTGCGCCCACACCGCGCCGCCCTTTTCACGGTGGTAATCGTTGGCCTCATGTACGGCCTGCCGAATGTCTTTTTCATGCTGTCCTTGGGGAATGAATACCGTGGCATCCCGATGCTACAAACGCCGAACGAGGGTTCGTACCTTGCAAGAATTCAGGAGGTTGTCGACGGCCACGAAGCGCTCGGATCGCCTTTCCTTTTTGAATATAAAGACGAACCGCCACTGTCCCCGCCAATGGGAGAATGGCTGTACGCCTTGCCGAGCATTATCTTTGGGATGACTCCGGCCGCGACGCTTGTTTTAAGCAAGTTCATACTTCCCGCCGTGCTGTTTCTCTTGGTGTACGCGCTTTTGCTTCGCCTCACCGGGGACGCCACCGCGCCGCAAAAATTAAATGCAATCGCATGCGGTCTTTTTGTGGTTCTTGGCTACGACCTCGTGGATTTCAGAACGGTATTCTCGTACCTTAGCGGCGCGGATTCGCCCGGGACTTTTTTGCTCTGGGCGCGCCCCGTCAATCCAATTCTGGGCGGCATTTTCTTGTTTTCTTTTTTGATTTCAATTTTTGCGCTTGCGCAGGGGACAAGGCGTCGGAATGGAGCGGTTTTAGGCGCCTCTGTTTCTTTCGCGCTTATGCTCGGCACCTACTTTTTCAGCTGGGGCACGGCTCTTTCCATACTTGGCGTTCTCATCCTTCTGCTTCTCTTTCGGAGAGAATACAGAATTGTGGGCAATCTCGCGCTCACCATACCGCTCGGCGCGCTCTTCGCCGCTCCTTACCTTGTAAACGCTTTTCGCGCCGCAGAGAGTCCCTTATATGAAAGCGCGGTTCTTCGAAGCGGGCTTTTCTACACGCACTATCCGCTTCTCAACAAGTTTCTCATTGCCACACTTGTGGTGTTTGTTGCGCTTCTTCTCTGGGATTATTTCTTGAAGCGGAAAACACTCGGAAGCACTACGCCACAAATACAACATACCAACAAACCCGAGAATGTTGGTATGTTGTTGGAGAAGAATGTACATCAAGCGTACCCTGCAAAGTGGCATATATTCTGTTTTGCACTTCTCCTTGGCGGTCTTTGGGCGTACAGTCAGCAGATGCTTACCGGACGGACAATATGGCCGTATCATTTCGTGCAGTACACTATCCCGCTTGGCATGGTCGTTGCCTTTTCAGTTCTTTTTAATATCATCAAGAGCTGGAATCGGTATGTGTGGGGGACGCTTATCGCTGTCATAGCACTTTCTTCACTCTCGTTTGGCGTGTACACGCAGGTGAGCGCGCACGCGTTCGCCAAGCCACTCTTCGCGATGCGGCAGAGCTACCGTCCGCTTTTTGATTTTTTAAACAGGAGCGAAAAGGACTGCGTGGTGTTCGTGAACGAAACGAATCCCGAGCTGTCGGAGCTTAACACGCTTATCCCGGCGTTCACGCACTGCAACCGGTATGCAACAACGGAGCTTTATTCGCTCATTCCAGAAGAGCGGGGAACGGATGGTTATCGCGCATTACTGCGTCTGCGCGGCATATCGGCGGACGGCATAGACGCCTATCTTGCGGCGCATGAGCGTGAAGCCGCCGGGTACTTGTACTCAAACTGGAAAGGACTTTTTGGCGTCAAAGATTTTCCTGATTTCAACGACGCAGAACTCCAGGCGCGTCTGCAAAAACTCCCGGCGCTTTATCGCGAGTTCCTCAAAAAAGATATTGGAGGGGAACTTCGGAAGTACCGGCTGGATTATATTCTGGTATCCGGACCGGAGGATGAGCGCCGGGTTGCGGAACTCCTCCCTCTTGAAAAAGTATTTGCAAGTGAGGGTCTCGCGCTCTATGCCTTCCCCTCAAATCGTGATAGATTTTGAGATACTATGGAACTCACCCGATTACAGCATGTACTCTCCCGGGTCCGGACCTATGTGAATTGGCCGACTGTGGTGTGGCCGCTTAACCGCTTGTTGCCGAAAGAGCGCATCATGCGGATGCGAAATGGAAGCAGGCTTTTTGTGCGGGATGTGTTCGGGCCTGACGGGGTAGTCGTGCTCGAGCAATTCTTCAGAGATGATTATGGTTTTGCCAATATTGATTTGTCCGCTCGCGCGCCGGTTGTCCTGGACCTCGGGGCGAACATAGGTGCGTTTTCTATTTTTGCGCTTGATGCGGTGCGGGCTCGGGGCGGAAAGATTTTTGCCTTTGAACCCGACGAAGCGAATTTTAAAGTCCTGCAAAAAAATATAGCACTCAATAACGCAGAAGGCATTATTATTCCGGTCAAGGAAGCCATATCTGAAAGTGACGGAGTGCAGGAATTCTTTTTGTCGGGACAGGCATACGCACATAGCTTGGTGAAAGAACAGTTGCACGGCAAAAGCGTGGGCTCGCAGAGGGTGCCCTGCACTACTATTGAAAGCATCTTGACGCGGTATGCACTTCCTAGAGTAGACCTTATCAAGATGGATATTGAAGGGAGCGAATACGAGGTGCTCTATCAACTTCCCGCCGCACTCTACCAGAAAATCAGGAATATTGTGCTTGAAATACATGTACAAACTGGATATGCCCCCGAAGAACTGATACGATTCTTGGAAAAGCAGAGGTTTACGGTATCGGTTTCTTCCGGTAACTCACATGTATATGCGGCCACAAGAGCGCAATGTGCAGAGCCGTCGCTAAGTTCTAATGACACTTGAGTTGTTTTATTTGCAACAATACGAATCTTTTTGCCTTTCTTGACCTCGGACAGCAACCGCCAAGCGATGCTTTTTTACGCAGGGAGGACTTAGAAAAGCCCGAGGCGCGGTTTCCGCTCTCACTTAATTTCTGCGAAGAGTGCGGACTGGTACAACTTGGACACATTGTGGACCCGAAGGTGTTGTTCACCGAGTATGTGTACACCACCGGCATGAACAACAGCTTACGGGAGAATTTCAAGATGCTCGTTGAGAAACTTGTGAAGAGATTCAAACTTGGGAAGAATGATTTTGCAATAGACATCGGCTCAAATGACGGCACGCTCCTCCAAAATTACGCTCCGTTTGGAGTACAGACGCTCGGCATTGATCCCTCAAGCGCGAGTTTGCTCGCGAAAGAAAAAGGAATCCCGACACTCACCGCGTTTTTCAATGAGGAAACCGCGAGTGAGGTAAAGAAAGAATACAAAACGGCGGATGTCATTACCGCCACCAATGTTTTTGCTCATGTCGCTGACCTTCATTCGTTTCTGCGAGGGGTGAAGTTTCTGCTTGCTCCAAGCGGCGTATTTGTCTCCGAATCAGGATATCTCCTGGATATGCTGGAAACACTTGGTTATGATGCCATATATCACGAGCATTTGCGGTATTACGCGCTCCATCCTCTTGCTAGACTTTTTGCACAGTACGGCATGGAGATTTTTGATGCCGAGCGCATACCAAGCCACAACGGCTCCATTAGAGTATTTGCGGCGAGGAAGGGCGCATATCCGGTTGCACAATCAATCGGCGAGCTCTTGGCGCTAGAGGAGAGCGCAAAGCTTCGGGAGAAAGAAACGCTTATGCAGTTTGCGAAGCGCGTCCACGAGCATAAGCACGCGCTCCGGAAACTCATATCGGATATAAGAACATCGGGGAAGCGAGCGGTTGGCATCGGAGCTCCCGCAAAAGGAAACACACTACTCAATTTTTGCGGATTCGGCGTGAAAGAGATAGAATATCTCGCGGAAAAGAGCGAATTGAAGATCGGTCTCTTCGCGCCCGGGTCGCGTATTCCGGTAGTCGCGGAGGAGCGGCTGTTTCGGGATCAGCCGGACTACGCATTGCTTCTCTCGTGGAATCTTTCAGACGAACTTATTCCAAAATTGAGAAACAAGGGTTACCGGGGAAAATTTATTGTGCTGTTTCCCGAGGTGCATGTTGTATAAAATTCCAAGCATTAAGCACCAAATTCCAGACAATATCCGATGGCCAAAAACCCGAACGGATTTAGGAGTCTTATATTTGGAAATTGTAATTTATTTGTGATTTTGAGTTTGTGATTTAATGTTCGCGATTATGCATCTTCCTCTTCTCGGCATGGGCACGTGGGGCATGGGGGGCAAGTTCGACACAGATGAGAGCAATTTCGACGCATCGGTTGAGGCGCTTCGGTTCGGGTTTGAGCAGGGCATTCGGCTCGTGGATGTCGCGGAGCTTCATGGCGGCGGGCTTACCGAGCGCATTGTCGGCGAGGCCATCAAGGGCTATACACGAGAGGATATTCAAATCATCTCCAAAGTCTCCCGCGACCATTTGAAATATGATGAGGTGCTTAGAGCCGCCGAAGGGAGTCTCAAGCGTCTCGACACCAGCTACATTGACCTCTATATGATTCATAAACTGCTGCCCAGCGTGGCGCTTCCGGACGCGCTAACATTAAAAGCTCTGGAGCGGTTATCTGCGGAAGGTATGGTACGGCACATCGGGGTGAGCAACTTCAATGTTGTGCAGCTGCAAGAGGCGCAAAAACATCTCGCCTCGACGACAATAGAAGCGAACGAAATCGAATACAATCTTCTCTTTCAGGAGGCGGGAAACGAAGTCGCGCCGTTTTGCAAAGCAAACGGCATCCACCTCATTGCGCACCGTCCACTCGCTAAGGGGATGCTTGTTCGCGGCGAAAATAAACTTTTGGATGAACTGGCGCGCACGTACGAGAAAACCCCTGCTCAAATTTCGCTCAATTTCATAATCTCGCAGGGTATGACGGCAATACCAAAAGCGTCCGACAAGAAACATTTGCAAGAGAATGTAGGGGCGCTTGGGTGGAAGCTTGAAGAAGGCGACATTGCATTGCTTCGAAAGTTGGACGGGTCAGTACCGTATCAGAGAATACAATAGGACAGGAACCAAATCACAAGCACCAAATTCCAGACAATTGACATTCTTATGTCATCCCCGTGAAAACGGGGAACCAGAATACCCTGGATTCCCGCCTTCGCGGGAACAACTTCGGAAAGTTGTTTGTTTGTGGTTTGGAATTTGTAATTTGGAGTTTACATACGGGCTAAACATCTCAAAGACAATATGACCAAGAAGCAACGGAAAGCCATAATCTCTGGCATCACCGGCCAAGACGGTTCCTACCTTGCGGAACTTTTGCTTGAAAAGGGATATGACGTGTTCGGACTTCAACGAAGGGCGAGTCTTCCAAACACGGAGCGCGTTGACCATCTCTACGGAAGGTCGGGTTTCAACATGACCTATGCCGACCTCTCCGACAGCTCCAATCTTCTGCGCGTCATTAAAAAGATAGAACCGGATGAGTTCTACAATTTAGGCGCCCAGAGCCACGTTTCTGTGAGCTTTGATGTGCCGGAGTTTACGGTGAACACAAACGCTTTGGGGCCTCTTCGCATTCTTGAAACGATACGAAACCTCGAAATGCCGGTCCGGTACTACCAGGCGAGCTCATCTGAAATGTTTGGGAAAGTGCTTGAAATGCCGCAGAAGGTGACGACTCCGTTCAACCCTCAATCTCCCTACGGCCTCTCAAAAGTGTTCGCGTACCACATCACCAAGATTTACCGCACTGGATATGGCATCTTCGCCGCAAACGGCATCCTCTTTAATCACGAATCTCCGCGTCGAGGTCTGAACTTCGTGACGAGAAAAATTACGATGGGACTCTCGCGTATTTCGCTGGGGCTTCAGAAGACGCTTCGGCTTGGCAACTTGAACGCCAAACGGGATTGGGGATATTCCAAAGATTACGTTGAAGCGATTTGGAAGATTTTGCAGTATAAAGAGGCGGATGATTTTCTCATCGCAACCGGAGAGACGCATTCAGTGCGGGAGTTCGTGGAAGAAGTGGGGAAGCTCCTTCGCATGGACATCGAGTGGAAAGGGAAAGGGCTCAAGGAAAAAGGCGTTGACCGAAAGACGGGAAACATTGTCGTGGAAGTAGACCCCATTCACTTCAGACCGAACGAGGTGGAATTTTTGCAGGGAGACTCGTCAAAAGCCCGCAAGCTCCTCGGATGGAAACCGAAGACGACTTTTTCCGCATTGGCAAAACTTATGACCGAACACGATTTGCGTTATGTAAAAGAGGAAGCGGAACTCGGACATCCAGTCGTGACGCAGAGAAAGTTTCAAGC
>MHSB01000018.1 GCA_001821155.1 Candidatus Taylorbacteria bacterium RIFCSPLOWO2_01_FULL_50_130
AAACGCAAAAATCATGCACGAAAACAAACAAAAATTATTCGCCGCCATCAAGAAATGCTAAACTGATTACATGCTCATCTTAGGATGGGAGAATACTGCTTGTGCGAAAGGCGGCGTACCCTTTATACTTACCTGATGATAACAAAGCACGCAAGCAACGGCCTTCTGTGGATAGACCTTGAATCGCCGTCGCAGGAAGAAATACATTCGGTCTCCAAAGACTATAACCTCAATCCCCTGGTGACGCACGAACTTTCGGCTCCCTCGGTCCGATCGCAGGTGGATTTGTATCAGAATTTCATCTACCTCATTCTGCACTTCCCTCGTCTCAAGCGCGGGAGCGGCAAAAAAGAAGAGCGGGAACAGGAAATTGACTTCGTTATCGGGAAAAGGTTTCTCATTACCGTCCGCTATGGCGGGAGCGAAGTTATCCATTACGTCTCAAAACTTTTTGATACCAAGGCCACGCTCGGCGAGGGTGATTTCGGAAGCCACGCGGGGTTTATCTTTTCGTTCCTCATCGAAAAACTGTATGAATCACTCTTACATGAACTTAATGCCGCGGGTGAATCGCTTTGCACAATCGAGGAGCGAATATACGGCGGACAGGAACGGAATATGGTCATCGCGCTCGCGAACGTCTCTCGCGAACTTCTTTTCGTCAAACGATCTCTCGCCATGCACCGCGAAGTGTTGGAGTCTTTTGAGGTGGCGGGGAAGAAGTTATTCGGCGAGAAATTTGCGTTCCACCTGCGCGCGCTTATCGGGGGATATTACCGGGTGGCGCACGCGGTTGACGGCAATACTGCGTTCCTTTTGGAACTTAGGGAAACCAACAACGCGCTCCTCTCCACCAAACAAAATGAAATTATGAAAACGATCGCGGTTCTTGCATTCATTGCGCTTCCTGCTACGACTGTGCTTTCGCTTTTTCAGATTGACACGCTTTCTCGCCCCATCGTCGGGCTTCCGTTTGACTTTTGGATTCTGCTCCTCATGGTAGGGGCAGTTGTTCTCGGACTCTTCGCGTGGTTTAAGCGTAGGCGCTGGCTATAGAGAGCTTACTAGCTGATTAGCTTGTTAGCTTATCAGGAAGGTTTGCATTTTCTATCCTAGAAAGCTAAAAAGCTAGCAAGCTATGAAGCTAAATTTATACAACACCCTCTCTGGCGCAAAAGAAGAATTCAAGCCGATTAAAGCGGGCGTGGTCGGAATGTATCACTGCGGCCCGACGGTCTACAACTTCGCGCACATCGGGAATCTCCGTTCGTATGTCTTTGCGGACACGCTGCGGAGAACGCTTGAGTACGCGGGCTTTCGCGTGCGGCAGGTGATGAACATCACCGACATCGGACATCTCACCTCCGATGCCGACGAGGGAGACGACAAAATGGTCAGAGCACTAAAGCGCGAGGGAAGGCCAATGACCTTGGAAGGACTTCGCGATGTCGCCGAAAAATACACAAACGCGTTTATTGAAGACCTCAAATCGCTCAACATAAAACTTCCGCACGATATGCCGAAGGCGAGCGAACATATCGCGGAGGACATAGCGCTCATCGGCACACTTGAAGAAAAGGACATTGCGTACAGAACGCATGATGGAATCTATTTCGACATCTCAAAATTTCCCGATTACGGGACCCGCGGCGGATTTGCGCTGGGAGATTTGAAGGAGGGAGCGCGAGTTGTGGTCAATAGAGAGAAACGGTCAGCGCGCGACTTTGCCCTCTGGAAATTCTCAAAAAGCGGCATCGGCTGGGAGAGTCCGTGGGGTCGTGGGTTTCCCGGCTGGCATATTGAATGCTCTGCCATGAGCCGCAAGTACCTTGCTCAACCGTTCGATATTCATACGGGCGGCGTTGACCACGTTGCGACGCACCATCAAAACGAAATCGCGCAATCGGAAGCGGCGTACGGCGCGCCGCTCGCGAACTACTGGTTGCATAATGAACACATGCAGTTGGGCAGCGAAAAAATGGCGAAATCCGGAGAAAACTTTATTACGCTGCAAACTCTCGCGAATCGCGGTATTCATCCGCTTGCCTTCCGGTACTACCTGCTTCAGTCACACTACCGCTCCCCTCTTCACTTCAGCTGGGACGCGCTTGAAGCGGCGCAATCAGCACTTGAAAAATTGCTGTTTTCAATTTGGAGTTTCTCACGAAACTCCTTCATCAAACCTGGAATACCATACACTCAAAGCGTGTGTTCATATGCAAAACAGCTTACGCAGGCGTCGCATGATGATTTGAATACCCCGACGATGGTGTCAATCCTGAATAAGCTGATTCACGACGTGCCCGCCAAGCCGAAAGAAAAACTGACCGTACTCTTTGAGGATGTTGATTTCTTGCTCGGACTGCGGCTCAAGGAACTTTCAGAAAAGATCGTTGACATTCCTGGAGAAGTTGCCGAGCTTGTTTCGGAGCACGATACTGCGCGTAAGGCAAAAGATTGGCAGCGATCTGGAATCCTCCGCGATGAAATCCTGAAACGGGGGTATCGTGTGCAAAATCTCTCGGATGCGCAAGCAAGTCTGGTGACAAGAAAATTGTCCTCACTACTTTAATGACTCGCCAGAACTCCCTGCCTTCCTAGGCAGGGATGAATGGCGGGTCAGCGAAAGGGGTCGGGGAAACTGTAGTTTCCCCGTGGAGGAGAGCAGTGAGCGAGTCTGCGAGCGAGCGTTGAGGGGACTGTTGCCGAATAGCGTTTTTGTCACTTTTTGTCCAAAATAACCCTTATTTCTGCGTGGCAAAAACGACGATTTTGCCATTCGGCAACAGTCCCTTGAGAACCGAGGGTTCTTAAAGGAAACTCCGCTCGCCGAACGCCCTGTGCTCCTGCACAGGGATAGGACGAGCGGAGTTTACTCCGCCTCCTAGCAATAGCATAATACGTTCGTATGTTATTGCTAAATTAGGGCATTACCGGTCTGAAGCGCTTGTACCGCGAGTTTCAAGTCGTCCGGGGTCGTGATCTTTATCCAACGTGAGGCCTCTATGACCGAAACTGGATAATCCTTTGCCATCCGCGCAACCGTTTGCGGCAGTCCCCACTCGCCTTCCCTATCGGTGAGTTTAACCGGTTCGTAGTCAAAGAACTCCGGCGTCAAGACAAATACGTTTGTACTAATAAGCGAACCGGCCGGATGCGATTTCCCTTCTTCGACTCTATTGAGTCCGGCGTTGTCGGTGAACAGGACTTTTCCTCCCGGACCGGCGCTCATTGTGCGCATAACAAGCATGGCACGCTCGTGTTTTAAGCATTTTTCAATGTCTGGTTTTGCGTAGATATCGTCGGCCATAAGAACCAGAAATCTTCCGTGAAGAAGCGGCATTGCCTCCCACAGCGCTTTTGCGGTGCCTTCCAATTTTTTTTGTTTGACATAATTAATCGGCCGGCCGCAGTAGTTTTCCCCAAGGTATGCCTGTATCTGTTCGCCCAAATAACCTATCACCACAATTACCTCGTCTATCTCGTCCGGCAATGCGTCAAATGTATACTCCAAAAGCGGCCGTTTTCCCACCTTGAGGAGCGGTTTTACGGTCGTCTGGGTGAGAGGCCCCATTCGCGTGCCGAGGCCGGCGGCGAGTATGACTGCTTGCATGCGATTTTTGTACTCAAATTATAACCCGGATGCGAGCGTGCGTCGGAATGCCATAACTATAACCTAAATCCGCACGGTTAATTAGTGGCAATGGCTTGACTTAAAGGAAAACTGGTGGCAAACTTTTCGCCAGATGAAAACCAAGAAAACCCTCCCACAGCGGGTCGGCTATGTTATCGGCGTTATTTTCTTCATCGGCATTGCTCTCATCCCCGCGGGAATCTACGCCGCCGTGTGGTTATTTATTCCGAAAACATTCTGGCCGGTTTTCTGGATCGCGACTGCCGCAATCACCTGGCTCCCTATACAAATTGTTTGGGTACTTTGTGTATCACTGGGTTGGAAAAATTTGAACAAGGGTAATACGATTGCCTGTCCTCCAGATACTGAAGAAAGTGACGGAGATTTGGATATTTCCTTCTAGCTAGCACAGGAGAATTGCTTCAGGCTTGGAGTCAGAAGAGCGATTGGTTTTTGGAACCGGTGATTCTACCGGTTCTTTTTTTGTCCACATCTTGCCCACGCGCTGTGCGACATATTCGTTTGACCTTTGACTTCCGCGCTGTGTTACAATGCACGTGTTTATCGCCTATCAAAAAATCTCTCATGCCCGAAAACCCCCGCATCCCCCCGCAAAATCTTGAGGCAGAGAAAGCTCTGCTCGGCTCTATCATGCTCCGGCCGGGTGGACTGTATGAAATACAAGATACCATAACCGAAGAGGCGTTTTATTCGGGAAGACATCGTCTTATTTGGAGGACGATGGCTGAACTTGGCGGGAAGAATGTCCCAATCGACCTTCTCTCCCTCTCATCGCGCCTTACTGAAAAGGGGGAGCTCGAAGCGGCCGGCGGCGCAGCGTGCCTTGCCGAGCTTACCGCAAGCGTTCCGTCTTCAACGAATCTCAAGCATTACGCCGAAATCATCCAAAAGAAGCACCTGATGCGCAATCTCATAGAAGCGTCCGAATACCTTGGCGAACTTGGGTATGCTGAAGCGGAAGACCTTGAAAATTTGATGGAAAAGGCCGAGAAGCGCATTTTCGGAATCACTCAACGCTCTGGCGCGCATGCGTTTATCGCACTTAAGGATACCTTGGGCGAAGCCTGGGAAAGGCTGGATAAGCTGCATAAATCCGGAAATGAACTCCGGGGTATTCCAACCGGCTTTACGGAATTAGACAACAAGCTCGCCGGGTTCCAGAAATCCGACCTTATCATTCTTGCCGCGCGGCCGAGTATGGGAAAAACTTCGCTCGCGCTTGATATCGCCCGTATGGCCGCGACAAAACACGGCGTACCCGTCGGCATCTTCTCTCTGGAGATGAGTTCGCAGCAGTTGGTTGACCGGATGCTTGCGGCCGAATCGCACGTGGACGCGTGGAAGCTTCGCACTGGCCGCTTGCACGCCGCGGAGGAGTTCAGAAAAATCCGCGACTCGTTGGATAAACTTTCCAAAGCCCCCATCTATATTGATGACCAGCCCGCGAGCAACATTCTTCGCATGCGCTCGGTCGCACGACGGCTCAAAAGCGAGAAAGGTCTCGGTCTTATCGTGGTTGACTATTTGCAACTGATGGTGCCGACGGCATCGCGCGCTTCCGACAATCTCGTCCAGCAGGTAACGGAGATTTCGCGAAGCTTGAAGCATCTTGCTCGCGAGCTCGACCTGCCGGTTCTTGCGCTTTCGCAACTCTCGCGGGCGGTGGAGCAACGCGGCGGCCGTCCCCGCCTCTCAGACCTTCGCGACAGTGGAAGTATTGAGCAAGATGCCGACGTTGTCATGTTCATTCACCGCGAAGATAAATATAAGGAAAATTCCGACCGTCCGAACATAGCCGAGATTCTCATTGAAAAGCATCGCAACGGCCCGACGGGAAAGATCGAACTCTATTTTGATGAAAAGAAGGCGACCTTCCAATCGCTCGAAAGGAGCGACTTCGCGGATTTTGAACCGCAGGTGAAGACCGTGAGAGCGGAAGACACACCCTTTTGAATTCACCATCGCGCGAACGCGGTTTTGACATGAATGCTTTAACCAAATTGACGGAACTTTTCCGGGGCTTCCCCGGCATCGGGCCGCGGCAAGCCAGACGGTTTGTCTATTTTCTGCTCTCCGAAGAAAAATCATATCTTGATGAGCTCGTTCGTCTCATCGCGTCCCTGAAGAAGGAAGCGGCGCAATGCGCACAGTGTTTCCGATTTTTCGCGGAAACGGGCGGCGGAAAGCGGGAGGCGCTCAAACTCTGTTCAATATGCGCGGATGCAAGTAGAAACAGAAATGAGCTTATGGTGGTATCGAGCGACGCCGACCTTGAGGCGATGGAAAGAAGCGGTGTATACCGCGGCACGTATGTCGTTATCGGCGGAACGCTCTCCTTGATTCCACGCAAAAATGGAGAAAAACTTCGACTCAAGGAACTCCAAAAGCGTGCGCAAAGCGGCGCCAAAATTGGGACGCTGAAAGAAGTCATCCTCGCATTCGCCGCAAATCCGGACGGCGAGCACACGAGCGAAGAGATAAAAAAAATGCTGTCCGGGTTCCCGATAAGGATAAGCATGTTGGGCCGCGGCTTGTCAACGGGAAGCGAGCTTGAATACGCCGATACAGAGACGTTAACGTCGGCGCTCAAAAACCGCTCGGCAACCTAGAGATATTTGAATTACAAGACTCTGCGAGGCGCCTCAGTGAAAGGGGATTCGCGGCACGACGGCGGTGCAACTCTAGGATTTTTTCAGCGGAAAAAACCCGCGCCCTTTCAATGGGGAGCCGAGTAAAGATTATACCTTGGCAATTTTCACCTTCATGTACGGTTGACGATGGCCGCGCAGCTTAAAATAGCGGCTCTTGGCTTTATATTTCACCACTTCTATCTTGCGGCCCCTCCCGATATCGGTAATTTCGGCCTGGACTTTTGCGCCGGCAATATGCGGCGACCCAAGAGTGGTGCGCTCTCCGTCATCGCGAAGAAGCACCCGCTCAAAAGTGACCACATCGCCACTCTTAAAATCATCCGAGAGCTTCTCGATTTTAATTGCATCCCCCTCCTTTACCGCGTATTGCTTGCCGCCCGTTTCAATAACCGCAAATGCGACCCCGCTTGAAATTTTCGATTCATTTACCATAGCTATAGCAATAGTATACTTGTATCCATTTAATTGGCTTTGCCCTAATCCTAATAAGATATCAGAGATACTGCTAAAGTGCTAACGGAACAAGTAGTGTCGTCAATTCTACGCAAAACCATTGAAATTGCAAGATTCCGCGCCGGCACAGCATGTCTGAATTGACAATATTAATCAATTGAGTACACTGGTATCTGGCAATCGTTCGCAGATTTTCCATCCCCCAAAAGCGTCTCTCTCCTCTTGACCTGACAGCATCTCCGAGAGCCCCGTCTGACGCTTTGGTCTGCGTTCCTTCGGAACTCCGCCCGCCCTCCAACATGAACACTGTGAGGGCGGGCTTCATCGTAATCGCACAACCTGCCAACGATGGGCGGAATCCACTCGAAGTTTACACACTCTTTTATTCTTCATATACCGGCTTTTCAAGCGCGAGAGGGTCAAAACCGATGGAGCTTCCGGTGACCTTTAAGATGTCTTTGTCTATCTTCTTAAATTCTTTGCCCGAGGCGACATAGTGGTTTACCGTTGTTCCAATCGCATTGCCGAGTTTCTGATGATATTCCTCATAGTTCTTGAGATGCTTGCCGAGGTCGTCCACGCGCTTAACTATGTCTTTGGCAGTCTCCTCTATCTGAAGCGCCTTCAGACCCTGCAGAACAGTTTGCAGATATGCGAGGAACGATGTCGGCGAGACGATAAGCACTTTGTATTTGCTTGCCGCGCGCTGAATGAGATTTTCGGCATCATCAGTTACCAGTCCCACCTTGCTCACTAAAAGGTCGTAATAAATGGCCTCATGCGGAATAAACATAAACGCAAAATCCATCGTTCCCTCCCCCGGCCGGATATATTTGGCTGTTTCCTGTATGCGCGTTTTGAGGTCGTTTATGAATAATTTCTCCAATCGCTCTTTTTCGGAAGGGTCGCGGGCCTCGGCCAGACGATTGTAATTCTCCAAACTGAACTTTGAATCAACGGGAATTATCTTGTCCTTAACGAAAACCGCCGCGTCCACAATTTCTCCATTCCCAAACGCGTATTGCATTTTATAATTGCCGGGCGGCAGAACGTTTTTGAGAAGCGTCTCCAGATAGTACTCGCCAAGTATGCCTCGCTGTTTGGGATTCTTCAAAATATCCTGAAGGTTTTGCAATTGGTCCGCGAAAGACACCACCTGCCGGTTGGTCTCATCAAGTTTCGTCAAACCTTCCGTAACCTCTTTAATGAGCTTGGACGATTCGCTGAATTGGCTTCGCATCGCCTCCCCCACGTGCCGCGTCGTCTCCCCCATCTTCGAGTCAACCGTTTTTGTAAGCTCGTGAAGTTTCGCGTCAAGAGTGCGCGTTTGCTCATTCATCTGTTGGAAAAGCAATTTGAACGCCGTCTCATCGTTCCCCTTTGATTGAGCGCCCCGCAGTCTAAAAAACAGCACCACGAGGATAATGGTGGTAACAAGACCGAAAATAAACCCGGCTACGGAAAACGCCTGTTCCATGACAAAAGTATAGCAAATGCGGTAGAATTATTGAATAACTCATAACCGTTGGCTGAATCATTGAATGACAAACACTGATTGACAAAAAGGCGACAATGATTCCTTCCGTCATACAGTTATTAGCCATACGGCATTCATTTTATGCCAATAATAAAAGAAATTGATACGCAGATTCCCGAGGCGATGCGTGCGAAGGATGCCGTGCGGCTTGGCGTTTTGCGCGGCATGAAGGCCGCGTGTGTGAACGAACTCATCGCGAAGAGGCGCAAGCCGGAGGAGGCACTGACTGACGAAGAAACGGTCGCCGTGATAAAGCGGCTCGTGAATCAGCGCAGGGACTCCACTGAACAATTTCGGAAGGGCGGCCGGGAAGAACTCGCGCAGAGCGAAGAAGCGGAACTTTGCATCCTTGAAGCATTTCTTCCGAAGATGATGGGCGAATCGGAAATTCGCGCGATTGCAAAGCGGAAGAAGGCAGAACTTACTATTGCCGACACGTCAAAAATCGGCAGTCTTGTTGGCGCTGTAATGAAGGAATGCAAGGGCCGCGCGGACGGTGGCGCGGTAAGAAAAGTTATCGAGTCCTTATTCGTTTCATCATAATCTCATGGAGTCACGAGAGTGGTTCAAATTGATGCGCGCGGCAGTGGAACGTCCGGCCGAGGAACAATCGTCCGTCAAAGATCTCAAATCCAAACCGCGCCGGAAACAAAACGCGTCTTCTGCGCCTCCGTCACAGACAAACAAAAACTGGATGGCAAAATGGGAGCGCGAGCAAGAGGAACGGCAAGACCGCCGGCGCCGCAACATCGACGTTTGAAAAACCTCTCATTGATGTATGAAAAATCGGTACGGCTTCTCTGCCCACCTCTTTCCGGCGTACGCCACACCTATTCGTGGCGTACGCCGGATTCTTTTATGTGGAATCTCTCTGCCTTTCTCCAACCACAATCCCGTTTCAGGGACGGCCGGCTTATTGTTGAAACGGCTGTCAATCCGCAGATATTTCGTGAGCCGCGCAGGACCAATGACTTCCTTTGCTCCGCGGATAAGCACTGCCGCCGGATACCCTTTCGGGCCCGTTACGACATTCAGCATCCAATGCATACCGTAGGTAAAATACACATACCAACGCCCCGCTTCGCCGAACATCGGCGAGTTACGGGGCGTCTGTCCGCAACTCGCGTGCGACGCCTGGTCGCGCAAACCGTCATACGCTTCCACTTCCGTAATCTCCAATCGCATTATTTTCCCTCCAATCACGCGGCACAAAAAACAACCAAGGAGTTCCTTGGCAACGAGAAGAGCTGGACGTTTGAAAAATCTTTGCGGCAATGTCTTTCTCATGTACCTTATTTTGCCGATTTTTTAAAAAATTGCTATAGTTTCCCTGTCTTTTTCCTTCTGAAAATTGGGAATTGATAACTGAAAATTTGCCGCTTTACGGCGCCGGCCCTATCGTCTAACGGTCAGGACACGAGCTTCTCAAGCTCGGAATCGGGGTTCGATTCCCCGTGGGGTCACATTTTAGAACTTCCTCGTTTGTGAGCGAAAAAATGGCGCGCGCCAAAGGCGCGCTGTATGTCGAGGGTATGAAATCCGTCTTGCGGGTGCGGGCGAATTCGGAGGGCGGGCAAAATGAGATCGAAATAGTTTTGTCTTTCAGCGCGGGGTTCGTTCCGAAGGAACGGACAAACTCGCGGATTTCCGCGTAGTTTGTACTGCTCGCCAGAAACCCCGCGTGCTGTGAATCCAAAATCCACTTCCGCAGGGGTTCGACCCAATTCTTTCTCCCGCGCCGGACGGATGATAAATCAGTATCGAGTGAAAGCTTTTGACGCATCAATACGTCTTTTTTCGCTAGATACATCTCGCGCTCAATATCGCCGTTCAAATGTAAATCAACGAGTGCGTCAAGCTTTCGTTCGATCTCCTTTCGATTAGTTTTCATCCGTTCGGTGCGGTTTCCCGACGACAGTTTGTCCTCTTTGTCCCAATTCTCCATTTTGCCGAGCATGTAATCTGCCCAGTCGTCGGGAAGCGACACTGATTGAAGCTGTCCTTTGATTTGAAAGGCGAGCGCGTCTTCTTGCAGATATTTTTGCAAACAGACACCGTTCTTTTTCGTACAACGATAATAGCGATATTTGCTGCCCCAACGCCCCGTAGCCCACTGCGCAGTAATCATGGAACTACACTCGCCGCAACGAAAAAGACCGGTGAACGGAAAATCATGCGACACGCGGCTATGCCTCGGACGCGCTCGCTCTTCCAATCTTTTCTGCACAGCTTCAAACAGGGTCGGAGAAAGAATTGGCACAAAGCTTCCGGAGAAAAATTCGCCCTTATGTTTTGTAAATCCCAAATACGCGCGATTGGAAAGCAATCTCGCAACGGAAGCTTTGCCAAGTGGCGTTCCGGCCAGAGTGGTCACGCC
>MHSB01000019.1 GCA_001821155.1 Candidatus Taylorbacteria bacterium RIFCSPLOWO2_01_FULL_50_130
ACACTGTTTCTTGCTAACCTGTCCGGGTGCCATGAAATTATTCCGTCAGCTTTGCCCTTTTCGAGTAATGACAACATTTCTGCGAATTTCATTCGGCCGGGCTCTTTGATTGTTCAGAAAATGTTAGCTTTTTTGTTCTTTCCGATAGTTGCACTTATGATTATTATTTTCATTGTGAGAACATTGGGTATAGCTTCTTCTTTTATGTTTCCTGATGTAAAAGCAGTCAATATAGAAACTTCAGAAAAAAACGTTATTCTTTTTCTGGAAAATGGAAAAACAGATTCTTTCTCAATCGAAAATATTCAAAGTATTGTTCTTACCTATAACTATCGAGGTCTTTACATTAATTCTTTAAACAAGAAAAATTCGTATTCGCTTCCTATTGAACCTATAGATATTGAACAAAAAATTGACGTCCTGACATCGCTCAAAAAAGAAGTGTTTTTTCTTGAAAGCAAGGAAGGTAATATTCGCTCAGTCCGTTACACAAAAAATTAAAACCATGGCGATATATGGTATGATATATCTAGTGTCATAATGTATACACATAGAATCTAACAAAATATGGTTAGCACAAACACTAACAAAATTCGAGACCGCATTATTATAATTTCCCGATGATTGGGTGCATGGTTTTTTGGTCTTACTTTTCTTTACTTTATACTCTCGAGTATATTTCTAAAATCATTCGGCCTCCTTCCGCAGTACGGAATAGTATTATTTTTCGGCTTTTTATTTTTCTTTGGATTAAGTTTTCTTCCTTCTGGTTGTAAAAGAGAAGATATTGCTAATTGGTTGTTGTTCATATCTTTTATGTTAATTTCCTTTGGAGGAGGAACAACATTTACTTTGACATTCGTTTTTGGACACCCTCTTTCCGAATTTTCCGTTACTGCTGGAGCGATTATGTTTATGATTGGCATTTTTCTTATGATTGTGACTGCTTTTATTGGGAATTCAGATAGTAGACCGGGAGAAGAAACAAGTGATGCTGTTAAATCTTTTAGGGATGTTACAGAAAAATTGAAGTTTGGTTTAAAAAATACAAGCACCTCTAGTTTTTTAGAATTAGAATCATCAGGGTCAATAGCGGAGGGCTCTGTTATTTTTAAACTTCAACATTCTATTTCACAAAAAAGCAGGCTAATCAACAAGACGAGAAATTTTCATCGTGATTTATCTGTAGATTCCTCAATAATTTCTTTACGCAAAGAACTTTATCAAGGTTTAGTCTCGATTGAATCTGTAAATGAAGCTATTGATGTGCGTGGAACTTCTGCTGAAATGCAAGAAATTTTATCAAATTTTATAAAAGAAAAACAATTGAATTCGTTTGATTTTCGTCTTGTCTCCACAAGTAATTTAATTACTTTAACAGTCAATGTATTGATTGAAGAAAATCAATTATGGCTCGATTATCTTGAGCTAGTTAAATTAGTTGTAACAAAAAATTAGATAAACAAAATCTTTCTATATTTACTGTATGGTGAGACACTTTTTGAATTTTTAACCCCCATCCCAATTTCTCCAAAACAAAAATCCGAAACCCCGCGCGGATTCCCTCCCAGACCCTGCCTCCGCGCGGGGAGAATTCAAAATCCCTGCCGAATTTCAAAAATCTTTAGTCTCGGTTTTGCGAACTCTCCTCCCAGAAAATAGTTTTCGCAAAACCGAGTCCATTTTTTCCGAACGGCTCATTTCTTCCCATGTGAGCCGTTCGGTGTGGATTGTGTGCCTCGCTTTTCTCCTTTGGAGAAACTGTGCATCACACAGGCGTGCGTAGCACGCGCGAGGCACGCTACTCGTTTAATTTGTTCTGGAAAAAAGTTCGCGCAAATGCTAGAATTACTGCAATGAATGAAATGAGTGAGTACTAGCTCCGCACCTGCGTGCGGAGCGTGAGAGACTCGAAAAGGTTCTCCCATATCCAGCACTTTTTCTGAAAAGCGCTGGATAGGAAACCTGTACTGGAGCTGTAAGCTTCGAATCTCTTAGGGCGCACCAGACAAAATCCGTCAGCCGCGGCTGACGGATTTTGAAACAAACTTTGAAACGAACATTATATCGCACCGCCGACGGACGCGCCGGAGTTGGATGACGGACACATTTTACACGTCTTTTTGTGCGTAACCACTTCAACGATCGCGGCGAGGCCGACCAAGATAAACACCGCCTCCCCGAGCCCTTCGCCAAGGATGCGAGTGACCAGATCATCAACGCCGAGCCCCACGAGGCCCCAGTTCAGGCCGCCGATGACAAGAAGAATAAAAGAGATGATATGTACGGTTTTCATATATCTTAGCTTTTCAGCTAACTAGCTTACTAGCTGATTAGGCCTCCCTAACAAGCTAAAAAACTAACATCTAATAAGCTGGTAAGAATTGACCTTTACGGTTAAGTGTAACACTACTGCACCTCCCTATCTAGAAAGATATCAACAGGTCTCTCTTCGACGGCAAGAGCCAGACTCTTGGCGAGAGAGTCCGACTCTTTCCATTTTCAAAAACATCTGCCCCCGGGGTGAATCGAACACCCATCAGCGGCTTAGAAGTCCGCGGTTCTGTCCATTGAACTACAGGGGCGCGCGCTAAACTTACAACAAATGAACAAAAAAGAAAATCTGCACGACTACTTTTTCTCCGGAGGAGAAACGTACGGGTCTGCGGTGGAAAGCGGTTTTTGCTTCAGCGCGTTGAATTGCTCCTGTTTTTTTTCATAAAAAAGCACCGTGCGTTCAAGTTTGAACCGGTCAAGCGGCAGAGATGCGGCGGACTCTTTTTTTTCGGAGAGAAATATGTTCTCGTTTTCCACTCGCCCATACATGATGACTCCGGCAGTTATTGCTCCGAAAAGGAGCAACGCAAACGTCGTGCACAGAACGAGCCAGTCAACACTCGGACTGCGGCCAAATTGCGCCGACTCGCTTGGGACTCGCGCGCGCGAAAAAACATCATGGAATATCCGATTGTTAACAGGAAAGAATTTCATTTTTCTTTTAAGACGGCCAGCGTAAAATCAGCCCGCCACAAATCTCCTCCTTCAAATTCCGCCCTGGACATTACTATTTGGTCCACGTCGGCCTCGTACGGAAGCAACTCCATAAGTCCCAAAAAACGCACAACGGCGGGCCATGAACCGGTGCTTCTAAGTTTAAGCCGAAGTTCCTCCATGCCTGAAAGCTCCGGGTGTTCCCGCGCGCTCACAGATTCAACGGATGTTCGAACTCCGATATTAGCCCCGGTTTTTTCCAAAAACTCAATAAAAGAAACGGCCTCCCTGCTTCCGAGAATGAACGAGAGGAGTTTCCCGCGCAACGCGGCGGTATCCTCGACGAGCGCTTTTTTGTCGTGTATGGCCTGTTCCGCACTGACCTCCGCCTCAATCTTGTTCGACAAATCAGAAATGTGCTCGTTTTTCTCCTTTATTTTCCAAAACAGAAAACCATACCAGCCGATCGCCGCCAGATTGAGCAGGAGGGTTATGATAAGGAGCTCCTTGCTTTTTCTTCCTATGGTTTGCGCGCTCATGACGGTAAAGTTATAGGGACGCGGAAGCGCGTATCTCAAAATTAATGTCCGCCTCTTTCACAAAGTTGGAAATAGGCGCGTCCACCTTTTCAAAGATTCCAGCTCGTTCAAGCGTTTGCACAAATGATACAAGCCCCGACCTGCTTGCCGCAACCCCGGAAACAGCAATGTCCCGCCGCCCCTCAGACGATCTGACAAAAGAGATATTGCTGAGCGATATCCCGTCCGTCTTTATGGAAGCGAGGAGCGTGAGCGCCTCGTAGATATGTACATTCGGGCTTTCGCTTTTCATGATAGAAAGACGGGCCGCCAGGTCGCTCAAGGCGTCGTCAAGCTCGTTAATACTGTTTCTCTCGACGCTTTCTCTGAGTGCGGCGAATCTCTCCTGCGCGGTTTTCTCTTTCTCCGCCGAAAGCAGAAACGCGGGAAAGAGCAGCAGCGACGCGGCAACGAGCACGACAAAAAGAAGCCACAGGCCGACAATCGAGAGCCGCACGCGGTACTCGCGGTGAATGATGTCTTTTTTGGCTTTGGGGAGTAAATTAAACATGGTAGATAAACATACGAAACAACGAATTTTACGAATATACGAATGACTACAAATAAGAGGTTGATTTCATTTGTAGTAATTTGTTGGACTTTGATTCGTAATTTCGTATAACTTAATGCCCTTTAGGCAACGCGAGCCCGACGGTAGCGGCATAATCAAGGGACTCGTCAAAATGCAACGAGGGAATATGTTCATCAAGCGAGAATGCGTTTGTCCAGACATTACCTACCTCCACCGGCCTGTCAAGCGAAAACGCGAAGTATTCGACAATGCCGGCAATCGCCGCGTCGCGCCCGCACAGAATGATATTCGTTATCTTTTTGCCGAGCTCTCCGGACGGACCCTCGTGCGTACTCCAATAAACCGTAAGCTTGTTAAGTTCACTCTTAAGAACCGATACGACTTCAGCGATGACAAGAAATAGCTCCATATTCTCTTTTCGCCGGAAGGAGGAGTGATCATTTTTTACGCGCTCGGCTTCAGACGAACTTATGGACAAATGACGCGCGATGGCTTCCGTGATGTGCATGCCTCCGATGCCTACTGTGGAAGTAAAGTGCACGACTTCATTGCTGATAATAAACAATCCGGTTTTGCGCTCGCCGATATTGACGACCAGATGGGTTTCGCGATTTCCTCTTGGAATTACTGCTCGTGAAATGGCCTGCGCCTCAATTTCAAAGGAGAGCGGCACGAGTCCCGCTTTATCCAAGAGGGCTGTGTACGCGTCAACCACGGCTTTCGAAAGCACGGTCACGCCTACGTCAATGTGGTCGCCGTTGCTGTGTCCGGCCTGTGTGATGACGGTATAGTCAAAAATCGCTTCGCTTGCGGGTATGGGCACATTTTCCTCAAGTTTAAACTCAAGCACCCCGCGGATTTCCTTTCTGGATACGCGAGGTATTTTAACCTTGAAAAGGTACGCGTTCTCTTCCGAAAGCGAGGCATTCACAAAATCAAGTTTGAGCTCGTCTTTAAGCTCGCGCAGTACCCCCGCTACCGCATTCGCATCGTTTATCCGCCCGCCCGAAACACTTCCGCTTTGCAGGCGGCGCCTGCCAAACCGTTCCAGAACAAACGCATTCGACTTTCGCGCGAGCCCAATCGCTGAAACGGCATCGTCGGAGATATCCAGCCCAACCGCCGGCATTTCCAAGAAACGCGGCGGCGGGAAGAACCGGCTGAATACTTCATGTGTTGCTGGTGTTGATGGAACGTTCATGGTGACAGTGGGGAGCGACATACTCCAAACGGGCGCAGGGCTCGCCAAGAAAATTCTAAATCGGAAAGAACATCGCTCTCGATTAAGTCGTTATGGTGACGTTTGGCAGAATTGAAAGCTTCTCCGAAACCGGTGAACAATCTCTATTATACTCCACCGGGAGGGGTCTGTGGGTTACCAGTTTGTTTGGATTTTCGATATTCAAGAAACAGCGGCATAAATGAAAGGAGAACAATAGCCAGCACGATGGGTAGGATGTATCGTTCAACGGACGGAATCATCGAGCCGAGCACATACCCTAAAAAGAGAATTGAGGTGGTCCAGAGCGTGCCGCCCGCTATGTTGTAGGAAAGAAACACTCGGTATTTCATGCGGCCAATGCCGGCAAGAATCGGCGCAAACGTGCGCACGATCGGGACGAATCGCGCAAGGACAATCGTCTTTTTGCCGTGCATCTCATAAAACGCCTCAGTGCGGTGAATGTGTTCCCTGCGGAAGAAAAACGAATCTTCCCTGGTGAGAAGTTTGAGGCCGACACGCCTGCCGAAAGCGTACCCGACGCTATCGCCCAGAATGGCACAGATGGTCGTGCCTATCCAAAGCGCGCTGATATCAAAGTGTCCTTGCGCCGCGAACAACCCCGCGGTGAAAAGGAGCGAGTCGCCTGGAAAGAAAAATCCGAAGAACAGCCCTGACTCCGCAAACACGATGGCAAATACGCCAACAAGACCGAGGGTCGTGACGAGAAACTTTGGGTCGAGAAAATGTAGGAGTGAGTCCATAACTGTTAATCCTTTATTCTTAATCCTTAACAGTTAAGGATTAAAGATTGATGATTAAAGATTGCGCGCTATCATGCGCGTGCGCCTTCCGGTACATCCGCGTTTGGCTCAAGCAAACTGGATTTGCCGTCCTCCGTAGAAACCGCGAGTATCATGCCGCTGCTCTCTAAACCTTTTATGGTGCGCACAGGAATGTTGGTGACGAACATAAACTTTCTTCCCACAAGCGCCTGCGGGTCGGGGAAATACAGCACGATGCCGGAAATAATTTGCCGCGGCGCGCTTTCTCCCACATTGACCGAAAGCTTGAGCAGTTTTTCGGTCTCTGGCACTTTTTCGGCCGAGAGTATCCTCCCTACCGTGAGCTCTACCTTCTGAAAATCGTCAAAACTGATACTTGATTTAGGATTCATGATTTATGGTCAAGGAAAGATTGCAAGATAATGGCGGCTGCGGATGCATCCAGCATGGTATTTGTTTTTCGGCGCCTCGCGCGAAGCCTTGACCCGCGGATTCCATCGGGACGCCTGGAGTGCTTTTGTCCCGCCTGTACGGATGTCAAAAATTCGGGTTCGTATGCGACTTGCTTCCGCGTCACTGCTTCCAGTGCTTTCTTAAACCGGTCAGCCTTCGCCGCAATCGGATTACCTTCCCACTTGAAATCCTTTGATTCTCCCAGAACGATTATTTCTACCTTTTGTTCTTGTACAATCCCCTTAACGTTTGAAAGCAGTTGTTTGTTGTTTATGAGAACCGAATGCGGAAACGCGAGCGCGCCGGACTCATCGGAGAGCGCAAGACCAACTCGTCTTGCACCGAAATCAATGCCGAGGTAACGCATTACGAGATTTTAGCGCATATCGTTGCGAGAGGCCAATTTTCTGATATTATCGAACGATTAGGGAAGGGTCGGATAATGGTAGTCCACCAGTCTTGTTCAATGAAAAAAGGAGTGAAACGACTATTTTGAATTAATCCGCCCTAGTGCGGTGGGGTGCCGGAGCGGTCTAACGGAACGGTCCTGAAAACCGTCACATCCGAAAGGGTGTCGTGAGTTCGAATCTCACCCCCACCGCCAATTTTCAGAATTCGGATTTTGGGCGATTGTTGCCTCGCCCCGCCAGAGGCGGGGCTCGGCTTCGGCGAGGATTTTGAACGGATTTTTGAAATCCAAAAACAA
>MHSB01000020.1 GCA_001821155.1 Candidatus Taylorbacteria bacterium RIFCSPLOWO2_01_FULL_50_130
GCATAAAATATGTTGGAGATTAGGGCTGTTATGGGGATATTGTATCACATTTTACTCCATTTCTTTTGTGGAAAAGTCGATCATTCGGCAACAGTCCCTTTACGGCAGTCGGACTGCCACTGACCAAAAGAAAAGGCCCTCATCGAGAGCCTTATAAAGCGCCGCATCTAAAAAATTACTTGTTCCCGGTCTGTAGCTCCTGAAGCGTCTTGCTCCCTTTCCAGCCAACCGCCCACGCGTTGTACAGTGCGCGCTCATCCAGAGGATGGTAAGGATTCTCGCCGAAGAGCGCTCCGGACTCAAATGCTTTCCCTCCCTCTCTGGCCGCCTTTTGAAGCGACGCTTCCTTGCTCGCTGGTTTGCTGGCGAGACCTCTCCTGGAACTATCCCGGCGCGCCGGCTGAATGGGTCCCAACAGTTTATTGTTTATCGGCATATTCATTCTTTTTTTCTTTTTGTGCTGTTTCTTCGCTCGTCTCCGGACGGAGTGCGAAAACGGACTCTCTTGCGAGAGCCCGTTTCTGTGTTCTTCTTGTTTCAACCTGTCAATCAATGAAATCCTTTACCTGTCTGAACAACACACAAACCGACTCTCGATTCCGAGCGCCGTAAAAGAAAAAGCTAAAAAAGCGGTTTGATGTCATGACTAGAGCTTGTGAAAAAACGACTGACAAAGACGAGAAGTCAAGGGTTTTTGAACAAGCGCTAACAGCATACACCCGTCAAGAAATTCGTCAACTTCGGTCGGGAATAGAGGTCGGAATTACCAAGTCCGTTTCAGATAACTCCACCAGCGAACCCGCGGCAATCTCGCCGCGAAGCATCTTTTCGGCGATTACCTGCTCCACTTTTTCCTGAATGGCGCGATTCATTGGGCGCGCGCCGAACTTTGGGTCTTGCCCGGCGGATACAAGATACTCCACCAGCGGGTCCGTAACGATGAGTTCAAGCCCCTTTTCCTTGAGTCGCTCGCCGAGCCGTTTCAATTGGAGCCGCGCGATGAGTCGGAGATGCTCATCGTGGAGCGGATGAAAGAGAATCACTCCGTCAAAGCGGTTGAGAAGTTCCGGCTTGAAGATTGCGCGATTGATGATTTCGGAGATTATAACATCCTTATTGAGCGGTTTCTTTTCCTGCGACATCTTCCAGATAAGGTCGCTTCCCGCGTTGGAGGTCGCGATAATCATGAGGTTGCGCGCGTTCACCCGTTTGCCAAACACGTCGGTGAAGAAACCCTCGTCAAGGATTTGCAGGAAAAGGTCGTGAACCTCCGTGTTGGTCTTATCAAACTCATCCAGAAGCAGGACCCCGTACGGCCGCTCCCGCAGGAGCGAGGCAAGCACGCCCGCTTTGCCGCCCTCAAACGTCCCAATGAGCCGGTTTAAGGCGTCATCGCTGTGGTATTCGGACATGTCTAGCCGAATAATGGAGTTCTCGTCGCCGAAAAACGCCTGCGCAAGCGCTTTCGTCGTCTCTGTTTTGCCGACGCCGGTGGGACCGAGGAACAAAAACGAGCCGATGGGACGATCCTCTCTGCTGATGCCGGAGCGCGCTCTCCGGAGCGCGCCAGAAATCGCCTTCACCGCTTCTTCCTGTCCCACAATGCGCTCGTGCAATATTTCTTCAAGCTTCAAGAGTCTTGTCCGCTCCTCCCCACTCGCTTCCGAAACGGCGATACCCGTTTTTTTTGAGACCAGGTCAAGTACGTCGTCCTTCTGCACTATGCGCTTACCCAAGGATTTCACTTTCGGGACAAGTTCCAGGAGCAGGTCGATGGCTTTGTCCGGCATGACGCCTTCAAAAAAATACCGCTCCGCGCTTTCCGCGACCGCACGAACGGCCGGATAGGTGAACAGCACCCCGTATTTCGCTTCCGCGCGCGCCGCTTCTCTCTCAAGGATGGGAATGGAACCGGAAACGCCGGCTTCATTGATAAGCACGCGTTCAAAGCGCTCCCGAACCTTCGCGTCCGACTCAAAAACCTGCCGATACGCGCCCCGCTCAACGATTGCCACTATTTGAATGCTTTTGGACGTTAGAAATGGGTCAATGAGCGAAAGGGCGTTGGAACCGATTGAGTGTGCGCCCTCGTAAAACTTCTCGAAATCGTCAAACACAAAAATGATATTGCCGGCATGGGCGGCCTCGGAAAGAAGTTTGGCACATTCCGTCTCAAAGGCTGCTTTCGTTTCCAGCGCTGAGACGAACGGCGCGCCGTTAAAAATGAAAATTTGTTTGTGCTCTAAGGGCGGAAGCACGGTGCCGGCGCTGATTTTGCGCTGGAGGCGCGAAAGCGGGGCAAGCTTCGGTACCCCTTCCTCTCCGACCAGCATGACGTTCGCCTCGCGGCCGCGCGAGAGAATGCGCTCTATCTCGCCGGCCTCTCGCTTGCCGAACGTTCCCGCGCTCCCCGAAGAGAACGCGGGATGCCGCGAAATCGGCACTGCATAGCGCATAAGCCGGATGATTTCTCCATATCCCCAATCCTTGCCAATGCCCGGAATCCGACCAAGGGCGTCCTTGCTCCACCAGCGAAAATTCTCCTTGCGGTCGCTCTCAAAGCGGGAAACCCATTCCGCCGCACCGACGAAATCACCCGTCTCAATCTTGTGCGATAAGAGAAAGTGCTTGAGTCCTTCGTCATAGCGCAGAAGCGCCTCGGCAAAATCTCCAAGGCCAATCGACTCCTCTCGAAGAACGATATCAAATACAGTGGCTGGGCGCGTCCTCTCTTTAATGAATGAAATGACGTCCTCGCTCAAAAGCCCGAGACGAAGCATGCAGGCGCTTCCAAAGCGCGACACGAGAAAATCCAGTACTGGCTCGTTCGTTCCCGACGTTACGACGCGGGCGACTTCGTACCGCAGTATGGAAGCGTGCAGCCGTAATTCGGGAAGCGTCGTGACCGAGTCCTTAAAATATGATGAGGCAAAAAACCCGTACCACAGAGCCGCAAAAAGCCACAGGGCCGTTGCGATGGAAAATATGGATTTAAACAGCGGAAAAAACTCGTCGGCGGCCGCAAAGAACACCGGAAAGGTCTCCGTTACGGAAGGCAACGCGCGTAAAACGACAAAGATGATACCGGCGGCAAGTACGAGCGTGAATAAAATACGCAGGGTCTTCTCAATCACCCGCAGGTGGTGCCCGGAGATGAGTGCTTCACTCTGAAGTGCGCCGCGATACGCGATTGCCGCCTCTTGTAGTTTTGAATAAATCATTTCGTTAAAGGTGGGCCGCTAAATACCAGAGAGTGAACTGCCGTTCAAAAAGAAAGCGCGCCGGAAACGCCGGTAATAAGAAATATCACAATAAGAATGGGCAGAAACGGCCACAGTGCGATACAAGCGGCAAAAAGAACGGAAAAGAGCAAAAGTGCGAGAAGGCCGGAGAGTATGGTAGCGGTGCGCACGAAAAATCCGATGAGGCGAAGCAGTGTGTTCATGATGAAGCTTCCCAAAACGCCGGCCGTATCTTTATCGGCATGTTCCTGTATCCGGTGCCATGGAGAAAGAAGCGTCTCCAGGAGAACGCGAATGGAGAAGAAATTCCAAAGGAACCACGAGCCGTTTCTATACAGGCGGAAAAGGTCCTCCCAGCTAAGGGCGTAGTGCCAGAGGACGTAACTGATTGGCAGTTGGAAGAAAGACGACATGGTTCTATTATATATCTATATTCCAATATCTAATACCAAATATCGAATTTCGAAAAACATAGAATAATTAATGCAAAGTAAGGAGCATTCTATGTTATCGGGTTTAATCTTTTACTTACTCCTTGTTTTTCGACATTAGGTATTCGAGATTTGATATTCCGAATCTATTTGGGTTTGAAATAAATCTTATTCCCGTACCGCAGGTCAATGTATGCCGCTCCGAGCGCTCCGTCTTTTCTTGAAAAGAGACCGTCCTGTTCCAGAAGCGTCTGGAGCGTGATGAGCGTCGAATCATAATTCTCCCCGCGAAGCAAAAGCCGCGTCCCGGATTGCAGGAGCACTTCAAATTCGTCCTGCTCCTTGAGAGACACTACCCTCGCCGCGAGGCCCTCATGCTCCAGCTTTTTAAGAAATCGAAGCAGTGCGCCAAGCCGCCCTGCTTCAATGACGTGCTTTCCCAAATCGGGTGCGCCGCCTTTGCCATCAAATCGGTAATACATTTTGCCGGCGCTTTCCCCCGCGGGAGCAAATGCCACTCCTGCTGAATCAAGCAAGAAGCACTCCTTCCCCGCAGTGCACCAGAGCGCCTCCGCCTCGCGTTCGCGCACGGAAACCCGAAGCGTGGATAGATTTCTTAGCGAAAGCGAGACGCTCGCGAAAATCGGAAAATCCCGAAGGAGCGTCGCTCTAAGCTCGGACTGCGGATACAGAAGCGCGTGCGATTTCGGTATAAACCCAAGGTATGACCCGGCAAGCGCTTGCTTTACCGCGTTTCGAATGAGCGCGTCATTCACCCGATTGAAGCCAGCGACTTCTATGCGCGCAATTCGGAAATTCGGTCTGGAAAACCCGTAGACCGTCCACGAGACAATTCCAATGCCAAGCAAAGAAAACAGGAAAATATTTCGGAATTTTTTCCGGCGCTCTTTCCGCGCCAGTCGGCGGGAGCGCAGTGGCTTACGGCGAGACATACATTACGAATGTTGCGAATTAATGCGCGAATACCTGACATCGAAAGACGACAGTTTTCTGTCGTTCCCGCCCCCGATTAAGTCGGGAGCGGACTCCGGCGGGAATCCAGAGTTGATTCTGGTTCCGTGTTTTCATGGAGATGACATTAGGAAATGTCAATTTTCCGAAATTCGAAATTTGGCATTCAGTCATTGTCCGCTCAACGAACAGGAGCGATAATTTCTTTCCCCGCATATTTTTGAAGCGCTTCCGGTACTTTGATGAAGCCGTCCGCCTGTTGATTGTGCTCCACAAGCGGCACCAATATCCGCGGGGTCGCAATAGCCGTGTTGTTGAGTGAGTGCGCGAAACGAGATTTGCCGCTCTCGTCTTTGTAACGAATGTTGAGGCGCCGCGTTTGAAAATCATGAAAATACGAGGAAGAGTGCGTCTCCCGATAGGCCTTCTCCGAGGGCACCCATGTTTCGATGTCATATTTTTTCACCTGCCCCAAACCCAAATCCCCGCCGCAGTTAACCACAACGCGATACGGAAGATTGAGCGCTTGCAGGAGTTCTTCGGCGTTTAGAGTAATCTCTTCGTGGTATTTCACTGATGTTTCGTGACTCGCCTCGCAGAGCACCACCTGCTCCAATTTGAAAAACTCGTGTACGCGAATGAGGCCTTTCGCGTCCCTCCCGTAACTCCCGGCCTCACGACGAAAGCACGTAGAAAAAGCGAGAATTTTTTTCGGTAATTCTTCTTTTTTAAGGACGGTTTCAGAGAAGTACGACATCGCCGGCACTTCCGCGGTGCCGGAGAGATAATCGCCGTCCTGCGTCTTGTATAGGTCGTCTTCGCCCTGTGGCAAGTAGCCGGTGCCGAGAAGCGTTTGCTTGCGAACAAGGGAAGGAACCGCCATGAGCATGAATCCTTTTTTCGCAAAATGCTCAAGCGTAAACTGCCAAAGAGCGAATAAAAGGAGCGCTCCGTCATTTTTAAGGAAGTATCCGCGGAAACCCGACACGTCACCGCCGCGCACAAAATCCACCATGTCTGCCGCCTCCATAAGCTCCATGTGGCCTTTCGCGGGAAAAGTAAATTCGGGAATACTGCCCCATATTTTCACTTCTTTGTTATCCGCTTCGCTCGCTCCCTCCGGCACGGAGATATCCGGAACGTTCGGAACTTGCAACATAAGCGCCTGCCACTGTTGCATGATCTTCTTAAGCTTTGTCTCCTCCTCTTCCAATCCCGCTTTTTGCGCTCGAAGTTCCTCCAACAGAAGCTGACGTCGCTCGGGAATGGATGTGCGAACCATTTGGTCGCTCTTCACATTATGCTCGGCCCGTTTTTGCTCCACTACCGCAAGAAGCGCGCGGCGCTCATCGTCCAGCTTCAGGAGTTCCTCCACGTCAAACGAAAGGCGCTTCATTTTTGCCGCCGCGGTAATGAAGTCTTTGTTTTCGCGGATGAATTTGATGTCCAACATAAAACAGCAAGTAGTTAATAGAAAGTAGTTAGTAGTAAAGAAAACGCGACAATGCAATCCTAGTATACAACAGAAAAGGCAAACCGTACGGCTTGCCTGTGTGGAGAAGGAATTGGGGCTTGTTGCTCACTGGCCAGGAAGCGGTTCAAAAGCGAATTCGGTGGATTGGATTCGCCAGGTGTCTGGTCTGTTGGGATTCAGTAATCCTCCGGATGCCACGCGCGAGCGACGGCGAGCATCGCGTCATCTTCATTTTGTGTGGGCATTGCCCTTGGCACAACCTCTTTCCGTGGAAGTGTCGCCGAGGGTGGCACTAAAGTAACGCACCGTAGTCGGCGCAGCCGGCATGTTTCTCGTAATTCAAACAAATAATGAAGTCGCGATAATTTTCGTGGCTGGGTCTTCATGATTTTAGTGTGTTATAATTGAACTGCCGAATCGCACTATAACACATGAAGAAAATATCGCAAGCAGACATCAAAGAATTGGCTCCGAAAGACTTTCCTTCGCTTCTCAAAGAAATTACCGACCCGCCGGAAAAACTGTATGCGCGAGGCACTCTACCGGCGGAGGATTACAAGTGGCTTGCAGTTGTCGGTTCTCGGAAGTTTACAAACTACGGTAAGGAAGCGGTAGAAACACTTATTGCGGGGCTTATCGGCTATCCCGTCGTGATTGTTTCCGGCCTGGCAATCGGAATTGATTCAATTGCGCACAAAGCGGCGCTTGATGCGCGGCTCAAAACGGTGGCGGTGCTCGGCTCCGGCCTTGATTCAAAGGTTCTCTACCCTTCCATGAACCGTACACTTGCGGACGATATCGTGCAAGCAGGCGGAGCGCTTCTCTCGGAATTCGAGCCGGAATTTCGAGCCACCGCGTGGAGTTTTCCGCAAAGAAACCGAATCATCGCAGGGCTCGCGCACGCTACTCTTGTCGCGGAGGCGGAGCAAAAAAGCGGCGCGCTTATAACTTCAAAATTCGCGACCGAGTACAACCGCGACGTATGCACCGTCCCGGGTTCTATTTTTTCCGCCTCATCGGCAGGACCGCATATGTTGATAAAAATGGGGGCCACTCCTATTACTTCTTCGGATGACCTT
Source organism: Candidatus Taylorbacteria bacterium RIFCSPLOWO2_01_FULL_50_130 (assembly GCA_001821155.1). Lineage (GTDB taxonomy): Bacteria > Patescibacteriota > Minisyncoccia > Phycocordibacterales > UBA10002 > UBA10002. The sequence continues at coordinate 7,199 of MHSB01000020.1, forward strand.
CTTCAGGTCCTCGGATTTGAGCTCAATGTTTCAGACAAGGGCGGTTCCGCCTCCAGCAAAAGACGCTACGAAGATTGCACGGAGGAAGAAAAAAAGGTTATCGAACTTCTCCAAAGCCCCCTCTCTCGCGACGACCTTATAGACGCACTGGGTCCTCCCATCAGCCGCGCGAACGCGCTTCTCTCCCTTATGGAACTGCGCGGCTTCATCAAGGAATTAGGGGGTGAAATCCGCCTTATCTAACAAGGACCGACCTGTAAACTCCGCTCGTCCTATCCCTGTGCAGGAGCACAGGGCGTTCGGCGAGCGGAGTTTCCTTTAAGAACCCTCGGTTCTCAACGCTCGCTCGCAGACTCGCTCACTGCTCTCCTCCACGGGGAAACTACAGTTTCCCCGACCCCTTTCGCTGACCCGCCATTCATCCCTGCCTAGGAAGGCAGGGAGTTCTGGCGAGTCATGTAAAAATATGGGAAGAAATATTTTATTTGCCGAAAGTGAATTTTACCATCTTTACAATCGCGGGACGGAAAAACGAAGAATCTTTACAACAAAGGCTGACCATGAACGTTTTCTTGCCCTCCTTCTTCTTTGTAACGGGAGAATTGTCGTCGACCTAAAATTACAAGGTCGGACCTTGTAAGATTGCCAATGCCGCTTTTGCGCCTCCCTAATGGGCGGCGCTTTTTTCTACAAAATTTGCAATTGAATTTCCTTTCGTGCTATTACTAATGACACGATGAGCAAGTTGTTAATAGTAGAATCGCCCTCAAAAGCGAAGACCATCGGAAAATATTTGGGGAAAGACTACGTGGTAAAAGCGTCCGTGGGACACGTCCGCGACCTTCCCAAAAGTAGTAAAAACGCCATTGATATAGCCGGCGGGTTTGTTCCCCATTACGAAATCGTCAAAAAAAAAGAGGCGGTAGTGGAGGAAATAGTCGAGGCCGCGAAACACTCTGACGAGGTCATTCTCGCAACTGACCCGGACCGCGAGGGCGAAGCCATCGCGTGGCATATAACCGAACTCCTGAAGCAGGAGTTTGGAAAACACAAGCCACGGAACGCCCGCCTGCGCCAAGGCATAGGCGGGCAGGCAAAGGCCGCACTAAAGGTAAGCCGTGTCGTGTACCATGAAATCACCAAAGAAGCGATAAAGGAAGCGTTGGAGCATTCGCGGGGGATTGATGAAAACTTGCGGCGCGCGCAAGAAGCGCGCCGCGTATTAGATCGCCTCGTTGGTTACGACCTCTCTGGCCTCATTTGGAAGAAAGTGCGCTACGGCCTTTCTGCCGGCAGGGTACAGTCCCCCGCCCTGCGCATCCTTGTGGAACGGGAGCGGGAAATCAAGGCGTTCAAGCCGGAAAAATTTTGGACTATCACGGCAGACCTCCAGACTCCACGGAAGGAAAAATTCACCGCCGCTTGCGAAGAAGAGCCGCGGGACGAGGCGGAAAAAAATAAAATTGTTGCTGCAGCGAAAAGCGGAAACTGGTCGGTTTCGGACGTGACCGAAACCGAAGCGCGCCGAAGCCCGCGCGCGCCTTTCACCACCTCGACCATTCAGCAGGCGGCAAGCTCTCGGCTTGGGTTTAGTCCCGGCCGCACGATGCGCGCGGCACAGAAACTCTACGAGGCGGGATACATTACTTACATGCGAACCGACAGCACGAGCTTAAGCGAGAGCGCGCGCAAGCAGATGCTTGCCGTCATCGGAAAAAGATTCGGCAGTGAATTCGCCGCGCCCCGCACCTACGCAACCAAGGTCAAGAACGCGCAGGAGGCGCACGAGGCAATTCGCCCAACCGATAGTAACAGGGAAAACGCCGCTGGCGCCGAGGACCAGAAAAGGGTATACCGATTAATCTGGCAGAGAGCCGTTGCTAGTCAGATGTCCGACGCCAAATTACTTCGCACCAAGATCACGGCAACGGTCGGAGCGGATACGCCCAACTTCTTCGCCACTGGATCACGCCTCACCTTCCCCGGGTGGCTCATGGCCGATCCGGAATCCCGTGGAGAAGAGCTTGAATTGCCAAAAGTTACAAAGGGCGAAACACTGACACTGCTTGCACTGGCCGATGTGGAAAAAGAAACGGAGCCGCCTTCCCGTTACACCGAGGCTGGTCTTGTTAAAGAACTTGAGAAGCGCGGCATCGGTCGGCCGTCAACGTATGCCTCCATCATTGGTACGATCGAGGAGCGCGGCTATGCGGAGATGGTCGGCCGCGCGCTCAGGCCCACCGATACCGGCGAGGTGGTGTCCACATTCCTTGAAAAGAATTTCGGCATGTACATCTCGGATACTTTTACCGCCGAAATGGAGGATGAGCTGGACGACATCGCAAGCGGCAAACGCCAGTACGAGAAAACGCTCGCTGATTTTTACAAACCGTTCGCGAAGGAGGTTAAAGCAAAAGCGAAGTCGGCGGAAAAGATAACTTCGCTGGGCGACGCGCCCGAATTTCGCTGCCCAATCTGCGGCGGTAGCATGGAATGGAAGCTTTCTCGCATGGGGAAATTCCTCTCATGCAAAAAATTCCCAAACTGCAACGGCGCTCTGACCGCGGAGGGGAAACCTCTGCCCAAGGGGGGCGAGCCCATAGGAGTGCACCCGAAAACCGGCGAACCGATTTATGTTAAAAACGGCCGCTTCGGACCGTACGTGCAACTTGGAGAGAACGGCAAAAATGAGAAAAAGCCAAAGATGGCGAGTATTCCAAAGACGCTTGACCCATCAAGCATCACTATCGAGGCGGCGGCGACACTTCTCTCGCTACCCCGCATAGTGGGGGTGCATCCGAAAACCGGCAAAGAAGTGACGTCAAGCATCGGCCGATTCGGTCCGTACATCGTGCACGACGGCGATTTTCGCTCGCTCAAGGCGCCGGATGATGTGTACACGATAGCGCTTCCGCGCGCGCTTGAAATTCTGTCGCAGGAAAAGAAAGCCCGCGGATTCAGAAAGAAGAAGACTCCATGACAAGGGACCACTGTAGTTCCAAGTTGAAATAACGACAGCGTATGAATCTGCAAGAAATCACGAACTTGATGAAGCATCCGTCCGTGAAAGACCTTGCGCTTATCGGCAAGGCGTACGCGTTCGCGGAACATGCCCACGGGGAACACCGGCGCTACTCCGGCGAACCGTATTTCGCGCATCTCTTTGAAACGGCCAGACTCATCGCCGAACTCGGCGCAGGAGCTGCTGCCGTCGCCGCCGGGCTCTTGCATGATTCCATTGAGGACGTGAGCGTGCGGCGCGAAACGATACAGAAGGAATTTGGGGACGACGTGCTCATGCTGGTTGACGGCGTAACAAAACTAGGCCATTTTCGCTATCGCGGCGCGGACCGGTATTCCGAGAGCATGCGGCGTCTCTTCCTCGCGAGTTCTAAAGACCTGCGCGTCCTTCTTATAAAACTCTGCGATCGGTTGCACAACATGCGGACGTTGCACCATGTGCCAAAGGATAAACAGCAACGTATTGCGCGGGAAACGCTTGAGATTTACGCGCCCATCGCCTATCGCCTCGGAATCCGAAAAATCAACCGCGAGCTTGAAGAGCTTTCTTTTCCGTTCGCGTACCCGGAAGAATATGAGCGAATACGGAAACTCATGAGCGAGAAAAGAGAAGAACTCTCAAAGCGGCTGATAAAATTCCACAAATCTCTTCTCAAGGGTCTGGCGCGGCAAAGTATCGCTCTGCTCCGGACAAGCGACCGGCTGAAAGGATATTACAGTCTGTACAACAAACTCCGAAACCGAGAGTGGGACATTGAAAAAGTGTACGACCTTCTGGCAATCCGTATAATCGTAAAAAATGTCGAGGATTGCTACCGCGCGCTTGGAGCGATTCACGCAACCTGGCGACCGCTCCCGGGGCGCATCAAGGATTATATTGCCTTCCCAAAACCGAACGGCTACCGATCGCTCCACACGACGGTGTTCACCGGCGACGGGGGAGTCGTTGAAATACAAATACGGACGGAAGACATGCACAAAGAATCGGAGTACGGCGCCGCGCTCCATGCCGCGTACAAGGAGCAGGAAACGATGACGAAAGGCACAGGCAGAAAAAGTCTTTTTGCGACGCTCATGTCCTGGAAAAGTGTGAACCGCTCCGCCGAAAAGCCCGTACTGCACACGGAAGACGCAGGTAGCGGTATTCCGGCGTGGGTACGGGAACTGGGAGATTTGGATTCAACCGTCGGAGAGCAGGAATTTTGGGAGCGCCTGCGGGAGGATTTCTTCAAAAACCGAATTTTTATCTTCACGCCTAAGGGAGACGTCGTCGACCTCCCAACCGATTCGTCACCCGTTGATTTTGCGTACGCGATACATTCGGACATCGGAGACCATCTCGTCGGCGCCAAAGTCGGCGGAAAGCTTGTTTCAATAAATACGGAGCTTCAAAATGGCGATATCGTAGAAATCCTGACAAAGAACTCGGCACACCCGACTTCGAAGTGGCTCGAATTCGCGCGCACCAGCATAGCAAAAAAGCATATCAGGAACGCGCTGCAGAAAATCGATCAAAGAAAATAATGGCCGACGTTCAATATCGAATTTCGAATACCTAATTAGGACTTACGCATTTCGTCATTTTTCTGTCATTCCCGCGCAGGCGGGAATCCAGTATTTGGCCGTTTTTTAACGCCCTGGATTCCCGTTCCCCGCCTTCGCGAGGACAAGCTTCACGGGAATGACACCGATTGCGTAAGTCCTACTCTATATACTGAAGTTTTTGACCGAGTATATATCCTCGTCTTCCTCAGCCGCTTTTTCGATGGGAGTGCGGTCGTCGAGGAATTCCGGCGCGCCCGAAAGGGAATCGGCAGAACGTGTCGGAGAAGACCCCTGCGCCTGATTAATTCGCTCAATGTGCCGGTCAAGCATTTCCGTCGGGCTTTTCATTCTGTTTGCCTCCATGAGCGCAAGAAGCGACCTGAGATCTTCATTTGAGAAAAAGTCAATGAGCACTTTTCCTCCGGCTTCCGTGCGTTCAATCCTGACGCGCGTACCCAGTTGCTCGCGCAATTTTTCCTCAATCGCGAGGAGTTCCGGATCAACGGGAAAATCTTTTTTGCGCGCGCGGTCATACGCGATGCGACGCGCATTGTTTTCCGCCTCTCGCACCGTGATTTTTTTATACAGTATTTCCTTAAACAGGACCTGCTGCTCTTGCGGCCTGGTGGTAAGCATAAGGAGCGGTCGAGTGTGGCCTTCATTTATCTTCCCTTCGGAGAGCGCCGTGAGTATTTCTTCCGAGAGGTCAAGAATGCGAAGCGTGTTCGTAACATATTCGCGGCTCTTCCCCACCTTTTTGCCGATGTCAGCGTGTTTAAACCCGAATTCAGCAACGAGACGATGGAATGCGCGGGCTCTGTCCACAGCGTTGAGGTCCTCACGCTGAAGATTTTCTATGATCGCAAGTTCAAGCTTTTCGCGTTCGTTTTCCTCGCCTTGGCGAATGAGAACCGGCACTTGCGAAACGCCGGCAATTTTTGATGCGCGCAAGCGTCTTTCTCCGGAGATAAGTTCGTACTCCGTGTAAAAACTCCCGTCTTCCCTTTGTATCTCTTTTCGAGTTACGACAAGCGGCTGGAGTATGCCGTACATCCGGATAGATTCGGCAAGTTCGGACAAGCGCGCCTCGTCAAACTCGCGGCGGGGCTGAAATGGGTTCGGCTTGATTTTCTCCACCTCAACCCAAAACACGGCATTGCTTACAAAGTTGGACATAAAATAACTGTTAGCTGTTAGGAACATTTTAGCACAAATTTTTAGAATGCAAGTGTGTTTGAGTGTGAAGTATTTTTGTTGTAGAGTAAAGACCGCGCCGGGATGGCGAAAGTGACAGATTTATCCCGTGCGGCTGGTGCCGCGGTGGCGGAATTGGTAGACGCGATGGACTCAAAATCCATTGGTCGCAAGGCTGTGAGAGTTCGAGTCTCTCCCGCGGCACCACTCGTACGGGACGCACACGACTCCCCAGTACCAGAGCAAGCTCGGTACGGGGCAGGCAAAATCCATTTAATTTTTGGGAAAGAAATCCTTAAACCCTTATGATAAAAACAGTAATTTGTAGCCAATTTTTCACTCTTCTTATTCATGGCGGTTTATTTTGAGATGAGTTCTAGCGATTCCCCGTGCCTCTACTTGAGTAATAGGCGTTCTGATAACACGAATATCCATAGATGAAATGGTAGGTTAAAGAGAAACAATGAGAAGAGCCGACATCCTGCAAAAACTTGTTGCGATAGTGGGGCCGACGGCGGTGGGAAAAAGCGCGCTGGCCGTGAAGTTGGCCCGAACATTTCATGGAGAAGTGATCTCGGCGGACTCAAGGCAGATTTACAGGGGTCTTGATATCGGCACGGGAAAGATTACAGAAAAAGAGATGCGGGGAATCCCCCACCATATGCTTGATATCGCAAACTCCAAGAAACGGTTCAGCGCTTCCGAGTATCAAGCTCTGGCGCGAAAAAAGATTGGGGAAGTCTTTGGCAGGGGCAAACTTCCAATAATCGTCGGCGGGACGGGCTTGTACATTCAGGCGGTTGTTAACGATGCGGTGTTTCCCAAAGTCTTGCCGAACAGGAATCTGCGGACGCAACTTGAAAAGAAAACAAAGGAGCAACTCTTTTTTATATTGAAAAAGATTGATGCTAGACGCGCCAAAACTATTGATGCGCAAAATCCACGAAGGCTCGTGCGCGCGATAGAGATAGCCACAGCGCTTGGAAAAGTCCCTCCATATCAAAATGTCCCCCGCAAGGATATTGACGCGCTTTTTGTCGGTCTTACGCTCCCTCACGACGAACTGAAGAAAAGAATTGCTGCTCGCTTAGCCGTGCGAATGAACGAAGGTATGGTAAAAGAGGCGGAGAAGCTGCACGGAAATGGCCTGTCGTGGAAACGCATGGAGGAGCTTGGATTGGAATATCGATATACCTCTCGGTACCTTCGCGGACTTATCTCGAAAAAAGAAATGCTGGAGAAATTGCAGTCGGAGATTTGGCATTATGCCAAGCGGCAGATGACATGGTTTAAACGGAACAGACGTATTTTGTGGTTCAAGCCGAATGAAAAGCAGAAAATTGGAAAGACGGTGCGAAAGTTTATCTCGACCTGATTTCATGCTACTATCTTTCCGTTGGGCCTATAGTTTTAATGGTAAAACATCGCTCTCCAAAAGCGAGGTTCCCCGTTCGAGTCGGGGTGGGCCCGCAGGAACGAAAAAACTTCCTGACATTGCGTCGAGGAGTTTTTTGCTACTTCTTTGATTCTTTGTGAACGGTGCGCTTCATGCACCACTCGCAAAATTTTTTGAGCTCGATTTTCCGCTCAACTTTCTTTTTGTTTTTTTCGCTCCAGTAGTTGATGCGTTTGCAGATCGCGCAGGCGAGTTTGATGAGGCGGTCTTGGGACATGGCTGATTTTCTTAACGAGCAAGGCGAGTTTAGAAAACCGCCGCCCCGTAGTGAACCGACTGAAGGGAGGTTCCACTACCGGGGTTTTGCCGTTGATTAAACAATGCACAAAAGAGTAGCAGAAGCCACGAAAAATGCAAGAAAAATAGGACTATCTGCTAATGGATAAAAAAGCGGGCGGTGTTGGCCCGCTTGCTGCACGACGGAATGTTTAGGGACTGTTGCCGAATGGCAAAATCGTCGTTTTTGCCACGCAGAAATAAGGGTTATTTTGGACAAAAAGTGACAAAAACGCTATTCGGCAACAGTCCCGTTTACCATCGCCGACCCCCTCCCCCGCATCTTCCGGATTTGGCGTATTCGTCTATCTACTATTTACTAACTACTCGCTACTCCATTTTCATTTGTATATCCTTTTGATAAGCGGATTGAGACGCGCCACGACTTCGTACCACGATGCGTCAAGAGCGCGGGACAGCCCGGCGGCGGAAACCGGAAGTACATCCGACCCGCCCATCACGACCACCTCGTCCCCCACTCGTGGCGTTGCAACGTCGCTTACATCCACCGTGAGCATATCCATGCTGACGCGGCCAATGACCTTTGACTCCCGCCCCTTCACCATGACGCGGCCAATGCTTGAGAGAGCGCGAGGGTATCCATGCCAGTAGCCAATGGGTACGACCGCGATGATGGAGTTATGCGCGAGCGTTTCGGCAAGATCATATCCGACGCGGCTTCCCGCCGGTAATTTTTTTATCTCCGTAACAAGAGACTTCCAAGTGAGCGCGGGTGCAAGCGCGACGCGGTCTTTGTATGCCTCCCGTACTTCCGGTGCGGGCCAAAGTCCGTACAGTCCGATACCCACTCGTACCATGTCAAAATGAGACTGGGGGAAAAGAATAGTTCCGGCAGTCGCGGCTGCGTGAACAATCGGACAAAGTCCTGATTTCTTAAAGGCGGCAATCCATTTCCTAAACTCGTCAAGTTGATTCTCCGTGTCTTTGGGAAACGCCGGGTTTTTCGCGTTTGCAAAATGCGTATACAGACCCTCAATAAGAATTGAGGAGGATTTATGATTTAAGATTTTAGATTTAAGAATGGAAACTATACGGGGAAGATCGGAAAGCAAAAACCCTTGCCGGTGCATGCCGGAGTCAACTTTTATATGAACGCGAAGCGGCCGCGGCAGTTTGGTCTTTTCAATCGCGCGGAGCGTCTCAAACGTGGAACCTGTGAGTGAAATGTCGTTCTTAACCGCTTCGCTGAAGAGCTCCGGCACCGTATAGCCAAGCACGAGTATCGGAGTATGAATTCCTTCATGACGAAGCGCAAGCGCTTCCACGATGGAATCAACACCCAGAAAATCTGCGCCAATGCGCTCCATCTCTTTGGAAAAATCAATAAGCGAGTGGCCGTAGGCGTTGCTCTTTACCACGGCCATGAGTTTCGTGCCTTTAGGAATGAGCGACCTAAAGACATTCACATTGTGACGAATAGCTCTTCGATCCACTTCTATCCAGGTGCGAAGCCCGTTTCGTTCCGTAGAGTTCATTCGGCAATAGTACAGAAAAAAAACGCTGCGGGCAAACTCCGCTCTTTAAAAAAATCGTGATGAGGCCGATTACATTTTAAACACATCCGCTCCCTCTTTCGCCTGCTGTGAAAGCTTGACCGCAACCTCCTGTCCTTTTTTTCCAGTCTCTATCGGCTGGTGGTCAAGCTGCATGGAAGTGACGGAATCTTCAAATTCTTCTTCTCCGCGTTTTACCTTCACGCGGTCACCGATTTTTAGCGCTGCGGCAAGTTTTACCACCGCAACGCCGACCTTATCGTACCAGTGGACTACTTTGCCCACCGATTTCTCTCCTGCGGTTTCTGCCATGGTCAACACACATTGGCTGATAACGCGACCTTTTACTTAATGGTAGTACTTTGGAGAAGTTTGTAAATGCAGGATACTTGAATTAGCCCGAATGCAATTCGCCGAAAAAATCCTCCCGCCTGCGTGGCCGAAGCCACTTCGGCGAGGCGAAGGCCCGCGAAAATTCGGAAAGGTGGCGCCTGCCCGCCGAAGCCTCGGCGCAGGCGGGGAGCCGCTCCGCTGACAATTTCAAGTTTTTCTTTGACGTTAAATTCTCTGTGATTTGTGAACAGATACAAATCTATCCTTATGACTGAATAAAATTAATAGTGGAAATTATTTTATCCATTTCTTGAACTGTTTTCACATCATATTTACTTCGATCATCTAACTTATCAATCCAATAAACGATGTTGTGATTCCAATCGCCTTTGCGAAAATCCGAAGTAAAGTTTCCAACAAAATCTCCCCTAGGCACTTCGTATATCTCTCTAGTACTCAGATAAAAATAATAGTGTCCTTTGTAGTTAGGTCCACCATCTTCATCGCCACTAGGGGTTGTATACCTCCAAAGAACGACATCTCCCATTGGAATACTTATACCGCCTAAATTATCCTTACCAAGCAGTCCCGAACTTCCATATCCGATGTTACCTACAGTAAACTCCGCTCGTCCTATCCCTGTGCAGGAGCACAGGGCGTTCGGCGAGCGGAGTTTCCTTTAAGAACCCTCGGTTCTCAAC
>MHSB01000021.1 GCA_001821155.1 Candidatus Taylorbacteria bacterium RIFCSPLOWO2_01_FULL_50_130
TTCGGAGTGAAAGAGGACTGCCAGCGATGGACGCACAAAATCATCCGTTTGCTCGCATTGGTGTAGTAAAGTAAATATGGACCCCAAAGACGCGCGACAAAAACTAAATATATTTGTTGACACGCTTCCTGATAGCGCCTTTATACCCTTGCGGGATAAAGACATTAACCCGAGTCTTCTTACGACTGATATTGCTTCGTCGTATGAATTCGTGATTCGCGAAACCGGCCACATTTGCGAGGGCGTCCGGCGCGTGCTTGCGGGGGAAGATTCGGCGAGTAATTTCGTCGCGTTCATACAGCAAGACCCGAACATTGAAGAGGACAACCGCCCGAAATTGCCGGAGCTTGCGTTTGAAATCCAGCAGAAAATCTTTGACCCGGTTTTGCCGATTCTAAGGCATGCGGGACTGCCGATTAAAGAAGGAAGAGTGGCGGCTCCTGTGCCAAAGGCGCAGGAGAAGTTCGAAGTTGCAAATTCAAAGTTCGAAGGAGAGACAACCCCCGCCGTATCAGAATACGGCACCCCCTTTGGTAAGGGGGAAACAACCTCCGCTATATCTGCTTCATTTGAACTAAACGCTAAACGCCTGTCTGCCGAAGCCCTGGCGCAGGCAGGCTATCCGCTAGACGCTTCCCCACTGGAGGAAAAGAACATCCGCGCATTGATGCGGATTGCGGCGGGAACAACTTACAGCGAACAGAATTTACGAGATGCGTTTGAAGACCTGCCGCCCGGTCTCCGCCAATCGCTCTCCTCGGTGGATACCGCGAATGCCATACAGGAAATCGCCAAAAAATATTTCCTGCACGTGGACCAGATGGCGTCCCTCGCGAGCGAGACTGGGCTGGTGCTCCTCGGGCTTACGCACCCGGCGGATTTCATAAAAAACCTCTCACGGAGACTGCGCCTTGCGGAAGACGCGGCGAGAGACATCGCGCGCGAAATAAGCGCGGAGATTTTCGTCAAAGTCCGCGAGGCGCTACGCAACCTGCATGAGAACGCAAGAATCTCGAATCTCGAATCTCGAATCTCGAAAAATGAGACAGAAAAAAGTCAAAATATAAAATTAGAAAACACAGAATCGTCTAGGAGGATAGAGGCCGCGTCAACCGCAAAGCAAAGTTCTAGTAGTATACAGAGGACTTCGTCTGAACTAAACGCTAAACGCTTGCCTGCCGATTCTTCTGTCGGACTAAAAGCTAGTCTCCAGACTCCATATTCCGCCGGAGCAAAATGGAACACCGGGGAAAATATACTTAGAAGACAAGCCGCGGAAAAGGAGGCGCCGCTAAGTAGAGAAGAAGTGTTGCGCGACGTTGAGAACCCGCGGGAACTAAACGCTAAACGCTATCCGCCAACTGGCGGACTAGACACTTCTCCAGTCGGGCCGACCGGATGGCGGCCGGAGCAGAATGAAGTACGAAGTATGAATTATGAATTAGGGAAGAGAACAACCCCCGCCGTATCGGAATACGGCACCCCCTTTGGTAAGGGGGAAACAACCCTCCCCGAATCAGAATTCGGTACTCCCTTTGGTAAGGGGGAAACAACCCCCGCCGTATCGGAATACGGCACCCCCTTTGGTAAGGGGGATGCTGCCCAGTTTCCTCCATCAAGGCCGCCTTCGCCGATTCCTCCGGCGATAAAGTCAAGGCCGAGTGATGCGGGTAACGCGCCGACGCCGGAAAAACCGGCGGGCGAGCCGCAGGATTTTTTTGAAGAGAAACTACAGCGGCCGGTCGTCATGCCGAAAGTGGAAAAAAGGTACACGAGCGACCCGTACCGAGAGCCACTGCAATAGCTTACTAGCTGTCCAGCTGTTTAGCTTTCTAGCAAAATAGTGGAAACGCCAATTGAGATTCCTCTTTGCCCAAAGCTAAAAAGCTGATAAGCTAGCAAGCTAATCATGCGATTCCAGGTCCCCCAATTCATCAACATAGAGGACAAGATCTTCGGGCCGCTCACCGTCCTGCAGTTCGTCTACCTCGTCGGCGGAGGCGGCATGGTCTATATCGCGTATCACCTCCTGCCGCTGTATCTTGGTATTTTCATCATCGCGCCGGCCGCGACACTCGCGCTTGCGCTCGCGTTCCTCAAACCCAACGGAAAGCCCTTTGTGTATCTCCTGCAGTCGGCGCTTACGTATATGTTCTCAAATCGGCTCTACGTTTGGCGGAGAGCGCCAAAACAAATGACGCCGAAAGACGCAGTCAAAGAATTCTCCGGGCCAGGAAGCGTCGTGCCATCTCTCTCGGAGAGTAAGCTAAAGGATTTAACGTGGGCGCTTGATATCAATCAAAATGTAAAAAAGAAATAAATATACGAAAATACGAATTGGAAACCTACGAATTGCTACGAATAAGACTTGTGCTAAAAAACAATAGAACAAGTTCAAAGGTAATCTACCCTGAACTTTCATATACGATTACCGGCATTTGCTTCGCGGTGCACAAGGAGCTTGGCCGATTCGCAAGAGAAAAACAGTATTGCGATCTTCTCGAGACTAAGTTCCAAGACGCGCACATACTTTCCCAAAGAGAGCTATCTATTGGAAATAGCGGCAATATTATTGATTTTTTAATTGACAGCAAAATCATTCTTGAGGCAAAAGCTAAACGAACTCTGCTGTCCGAGGACTACCGCCAGATTCAAAATTATCTTCAAGCCACCAACTTGCGGCTCGGTTTGCTAGTTAATTTCCATGCAGAGCACATAATGCCGAAAAGGATTGTGCGTATTGAACAAGGCGCTCCGGACACAAAAATTGCAAGTAGGGTATAATTTAAGTTGCTGATTAGTAGCAATTCGTATATTCGTATAATTCACATTTTCGTATGGCTATCGCGGCAAAGGCATCACAAGACTTCGTCAAGATACAGGAGATACGAGACGGTATCGTCATCCTGAAGAGCGGCGACCTTCGCGCCGTCCTCATGACCTCGTCTATCAACTTCGCCCTCAAATCAGAAGAGAATCAGCGGGCGATTATCGAGCAGTTTCAAAACTTCTTGAACGCGCTTACATTCTCCGTGGAGATTGTGGTCCAATCGCGGCGCTTTGACATCAAGCCGTATCTCAAGCTCCTTGGAGAACGGGAGGAAAAGCAGAAAAACGAACTCCTGCGGCTCCAGACACGCGAGTATATCGGCTTCGTAAAAAAATTCACCGACAGTACGAACGTGATGAACAAGACTTTTTTTGTCGTGGTGCCGTACTCTCCCGCGATTGTTGAAGTGCATGCGGTCGGCGGAAGTCTCGCGATGAAAATAAAAGAAGGGTTCGGGAAAAAACACACGGAGGCAGAGCGGACGCATAGTTTTGAAGAGAGCCGCACCCAGCTTGAACAAAGGGTCGCAATAGTGGAGCAGGGACTCCTGCGGACCGGCATACGAGTCGCCCAGCTTGGCACTGAAGAGGTAGTGGACGTGTTTTACCAGCTCTTTAATCCGGGGGAAGCGGAAAAGACGGTTCAGGAGGTTTAATATTGAATCTCGAATACCTAATATCTAAAAACGGCAGTTTTCTGTCGTTCCCGCAAAGGCGGGAATCCAGGGTTGATTCTGGTTCCCCGTTTTCACGGGGACGACATTAGGAAATGTCAGTTTCCCGAGATTCGGAATTAGATATTCGATATTTTTACTGAATACCTCGCTTTATTTTTACCATTACTATGGAGTTCTTAAATAAACTATTCGGTAAAAAGGAAGGAAATAAGGATATTGCGGAGTTTTTGCCGGAGCAGATTTACCAGTCCGGCACGCTGGAGCTCCAGGACGTGATCGCGCCTTCCGCGCTCAAGGTGCTTCCGAACTCTCTCAACGTGAGCGGCAAAATTACGCGGACGTTCTTCGTGATTTCGTATCCGCGATTTCTCACGGAAGGATGGTTCGCCCCGATTATCAACTTGGACAAAGTCTTTGACATCAGCATCTTTGTGCATCCGGTTGATACTGGGAAAATCCTCAAGCAGTTCCAAAAGAAGGTGGCGGAGGTGCAGAGCCAAATGGCGGACAGGGAGAAAAAGGGCCTTGTGCGCGACCCGGTACTTGAAACCGGGTACCAAGACCTCGAGAAACTCCGCGATGACTTGATTCAGGCGCAGGAGAAGCTCTTTGATGTGGGAATTTATATCACGATTTACGCGGCAACGGAGGAAGAAATGGACAAGACGGAGAGCGAGGTGAAATCCATTCTGGAGAGCAAGCTTGTCATCATAAAGCCCGCGCTCTTCCAGCAAGAGCCGGGGTTTAGAAGCACGACGCCGCTCGGAAACGACGAGCTTATGATGCATAACAAACTCAACTCGTCGCCGCTCTCGAGCGTGTTCCCGTTTCTCTCATTCGATCTCACCTCAAACAAAGGCATTCTTTATGGCGTAAACCGGCACAATGCCTCGTTAATTCTCTTTGACCGGTTTTCGCTTGAGAACTACAACTCGATCATCCTTGCCAAATCAGGTTCGGGAAAGTCCCTTGACAAAAGAGAAGTGGTGTTGTACAAGGAAGGCGGCAATATCTATATGAAACCTATCGGTTCTCTCGTGGAGAGATACATAAAAAAATATGGCTGCACAAAAATAGACGATGAGCTTGAGGGTGTGATAAACCCTGATATTCACGTATTCAGTTTTGATTCACAAATGAGAGGCCGGTGGAGTAAAGTCTCTGTCGCTGCACGCAAAACCGCACCTGCTATTTTTTATACTTTCAGGACCAAAAGCGGCCGAAAGATTACAACAACGGCTGATCACAATATGCTCATCTTGAGAGACGGAAAAATCATCGCCGCAAAAAGCGACGAGGTACGAATGGGAGAATATATTCCGCTTCCACGCATAGTTTACGCAATAGGCGAACAAACTCAAACTCTCGGCGCAGATATGCTGGGAAAGGCGCCGAAAAAGCATAGCAACGCAAAATGGTGGACTTTTCCCGAGCATTTGCTAGTCACCGAAAGTCTTGGCTCACTGCTTGGCTGGATTGCATCCGAGGGTACTACAAGGAGAGAAAAGACACTTATTAGCAATACGGATGAGGAGGCCCTCGCTCACATCGAAAAACAGTGCATTGAGTTCGGAATTAAGCCACATCAGACAGGACGAGGGGTAGCTATCTATAGTACACACTTTTCTGTGTTGGTTCATCGGCTTGGTGGTGCAGGCAAATCCGGAGAGAAGCGAGTCGCACCTTTTCTCTTTAACGCGCCGCGGCCCGTCATTGCCGCATTCATACGCGCATACTTTGAAGGTGACGGGGGTGTGGAGAAAGCAGCCATAACAGCGATATCGAAATCAAGCGAGCTGATATCGGGGATTTCATATCTTCTGTACTACTTCGGCATTGTCGCGCGCGTGCAGAGGCGGAAAAAACGGTACTCAAAAACCGGAAAAAAGCGAACTTTTTGGTTGCTAAGCATCTCTGGCCAAGATAATCTTCGAAAATTTGAGGAGTATATCGGTTTTATTTCGGTGCGAAAAAAAGCAGCACTGGGTGAAATCTCAAAGAAAAACGGGAACACGAACTGCGATATCGTACCGGGTCTTCTTGCCCTTGCAAGAGAATTGGCGTTTCTTTTTGACTCACAACTCTCTGATATAACCGATTTCTCTGCGTTGAAGCAGGGACATGACTTCTCTCCCGATCGCCTCAGAAGATTAGTGAGTGTGTTTGAAGGACGTATCAAACGATTCAAAGATTTGCAACCTTTCATGCAAAAACTCTCCGATCTTCCCACCATTGCAGCAGTGATACAGAAGGCGGAGGAAAACCGCTTGGTGAATCACACACTTATTAAGACAATGAGTAGTTCCTGGTTTACGGTAAAGCAAGGAATGCCGCCGCGCGTGAACAATGCACTTAAGATATTTGCCGTCGCAGATATTCCTTCCCCGACAACAACCTTGGAATTAAAAGAAATGATATCAAACGGCATCGCATATACTCGCGCGCACACAAACGATATTCATAAGTTTCTTTCCCTGTCGCTTCGCGGAAAAAGAGACGACTCATCGTATGAAATGCTCCGCACTGCTGCAGAATTCGTTTGGAACGAATATCGGCGTGTGTATGCAAGTCTCACGCGAATTGAGGAAATTGTAACGATATTCAAAACACTTGCTTATGCCGACCTGTTCTTTGATCCAATAATCGCAATAGAAAAAAAGCCGAATAACAGAGATAAATATGTGTACGATTTGACGGTTACCAATGAAGTATTCCTCGCGGGATATGGCGGTATGTTTGTGCACAATTCGTACATGGCAAAGCTTGAGATATTGCGCTCCCTTATGTTCGGAACGGACGTGATTGTGATGGACCCCGAGCGGGAGTATGAGTACCTCGCGGAAGCCGCCGGCGGGAAATATTTCAGCATTTCGCTTAATTCGCCGCACCACATCAATCCGTTTGAACTGGCGGCGCCGCGGGAAGACGAGTCGGCTGACGACGTGTTGCGCTCCAACATCGTCAACCTTGTCGGACTCTTTAGAATCCTCCTGGGCGGACTCACTCCAGAAGAAGACGGGATTATCGACCTTGCCATCACGGAAACATACGCGCTCAAGGACATCATTCCGGAATCAGATTTCTCAAAAGTAACGCCGCCGCTCCTTTCCGATTTTGAGCTGGTGCTCGCCGGCATGGAGGGCGCCGATTCGCTCGTACAACGCCTTTCAAAATACACCCGCGGCACGTGGGCGGGATTCATCAATCAGCCGTCAAACATTGATATCAATTCCAACTTTATCGTCTTTTCGCTTCGCGACATGGAAGACGAGCTCAAATCCGCGGCGATGTACATTATCATGCGCTTCATCTGGAACGCGATTAGAAAAGAACTCAAGCGCCGGATTGTGCTCATTGACGAAGCGTGGTGGATGATGAAGTCCGAAGACACGGCTTCTTTTCTTCTCGGACTCGCGAAGCGGGGGCGAAAGTATTTTTTGGGGCTTGTGACCATAACGCAAGACGTGGATGACTTCCTCAAATCCTCGTACGGGCTTCCGATTCTCACCAACTCCTCAATGCAGATACTTTTGAAGCAGTCTCCGACTGTCATTGACAAGCTTCAGCAGATTTTTGACCTCACCGACGAGGAGAAGTATCTTCTTTTGGAATCCGACGTCGGCGAAGGACTTTTCTTCGTCGGGTTAAAGCATGTCGCCGTCAAGGTTATCGCCTCCTACACCGAAGACCAGATTATCAC
>MHSB01000022.1 GCA_001821155.1 Candidatus Taylorbacteria bacterium RIFCSPLOWO2_01_FULL_50_130
CGCATCGCCGTATCGCTCCTCAAAAAGCGCAGAATGTTTGACCCGAGAAAGCTATCCGCAGTACACCATTTGACGGGGACATAACTGGTCCCCACCCACTTGCTTGAGCAAGAGAAAGGCATCGAGGCGTTTTTTCTCGCCATATCTACGCCGACAGTTGATAACGAGATAAAACTGGATTTTTTGAAATCAGCTGTTGGTAATTTGGGCGCCGGCTATTTAAAAAACAATGAAGGTTACTGTGTCGTTGTTATTAGAAGCACAGTGCCGCCGGGAACAACGGAAGAACAGTTGATTCCAATTCTTGAGAAATACTCCGGCAAAAAAGCAGGAAAAGATTTTGGAGTTTGCATGAATCCGGAATACTTAAGGGAAGGTAGCAACGAGGAAGATTTCAGAAATCCATGGATTATTATCATTGGCGAGTTAGATGCCAAGTCGGGAGAAATCATAGAAGGGATTTATTGCTTTCACAAATGTCCGGTTGTCCGTGTCTCTTTAAAAGAGGCCGAGACGCAAAAGTATGCTCACAATCTTTTCAATGCCTGTAAAATCTCATTTTTCAATGAAATGAGAGTGATTTGCGAAGCGGTGAAAGTTGATGCTGACAAAGTGTTTGAGTTGGTTGTCAAAAGTGCGGAGGGGTCTTGGAATCAGAAGTATGGAATCAGGAATCTTGGACCGTATGCCGGCAGTTGCCTGCCAAAGGACACAGTAGCTTTTCTTAGTTGGGCGAAAAGAGAGTTATCAAGTTCAATGCCGTTGTTGGAAGCAGTGATTCAGGTAAACGAAATCATCAAGAGGAAATTTAATGGTCCGAAGTAAGATTAAGGGGAGATATAGTCCGTCTAACGGACTATATTTCCGACTCGTTTTTGTTCAATGACTGAATTATTAAGTAATTACTTTTACATTATAACCCTCTATTTTCCACTAGGGGTTGTTGGCATTTACCGTTGGTCTATATGGGCCGTGAAAAAAGTAATTGGGAAAAAATATAGGCCAATCGGCGAAAACGGATACCGCAACACAGTATCAATTGTGACTCCAGTTTATAACGAAGACCCGAATGTCTTTCAGAAGGCGTTAGAATCTTGGATACACAACAAACCTGATGAAATTGTCGCCGTTATAGATCACACCGACAAGGCTTGTATAGAAAAGTTTAAAGAATTTCAAGAGGAAAATAAGAATAGCACGCTCATAATTACTAAAAGGCCCGGAAAGAGAGAGGCTTTAGCAGATGGAATAAGGGTTGCTAAATACGATATAATCGCTTTGGTTGATAGCGACACCATTTGGGATCCAAACATAAAGAATACTCTGTTGTTTCCATTTGCCGACCCACTGGTTGGCGGGGTAGGACCTCGGCAGGATGTTTTAGACACAAACACGCTTGCGCGCAGACTTTTTAACATTCATCTCGATCATAGGTATTTTGATGAGATGACGTACCTTGCGGTCGTTGCGGATGCGGTAACTTGTATTTCTGGAAGAACCGCGCTGTATAGAAAAGAGGCAATTAACGACTTATGCGAGGAGCTTGAAAAAGAAACCTTTTGGGGCGCCAAATGCATCAGCGGCGACGATAAATGTATTACCAGATTAGTACAAGAGAGAGGTTGGAAGGTGCGATATCAAGCAAATGCGCGAGTACTCACTCCCGGAACCCCTGATTTACTAACCTTTTTCAAACAGCAGACTAGATGGGCAAGAAATAGCTATAGGTCTGATTTAAAATCATTGCTGAGTAAGTGGATATGGAAAAAGGAGAAATTCTTAACCTATCACATGATAGACAGATTTACTCAGCCGTTTACTCTTATACTTGGCCCGATTTATTTTATATTTTCAATTATCTGGGGACATTGGTTAATAGCCGGCATTTTGCTCTCCTGGTGGTATGTTAGTCGAGGTATAAAATTATATCCCCATTTGAAACATCATCCATCTGATATTTTAATACTTCCATTTTATATCCTCTATACGTATTTGATGGCAACTCTAAAGATTTACGCCATAGTTACGATTGGAACACAGGGATGGGTGACGAGATGGGATAAAAACCGTCTGCAAACAGGAGTTGGGAGTATTTTCAGAACATTAAAAGCAACAACGTCATTTCTCGCCGTTGTTTCAGTAATGATTTTGTTAAGTTTGGGCGTAGTAACATACAAAGATTTTGCCGCGATTCCCAACAATAATGATACTGTAAAGTCCAAAGAAATTGAAAGTGTCATTGTTGCCACAGGTCCCCAAGAAGAGCCTCAATTAGAGGAGAGAGAGGCGGAGAAGAAATTACCGTACCAAAAATCTTTTTTAAATGATAGTGAATGGGTCAAAACACAAGGTGCTCGCGTTACTGTTGAGAATGGGGACATGAAGATAAGCACCAACAACCGGACAGGAGCTTCTATTTTTCTCAGCGGAGCGCTGGAGTGGAAAGACTATATTTTCAACACCAGACTTGACTGGAATAGAGGTAGCCATATTTCTTTATTGAGCAGAATCAATGAAAGTGGAAACTATGTTGCCTGCTCATTTACTGACAAAGAGCTAAGGATCGAGCAATATTTGGACGGCATCAAGATACTCATGGTTAAAAAGAGTACCTTTTTCGAAATGCCCCAAAAAGCCTTTTGGCTCGGTATTATGGTGAATAAAGATAAAGTTGAATGTTTGGTTAACGGAAATTCCGTTATCCATTCCTACGACTTAAGCCCGGCACTTTTGCGTGGCGGAATCGGTATCAAGGTGTTTGACCCGAAAATAGACAATAGTGAAATAATCATTAAAAGTGTTGAGGTTATGGGGATAACCGGCAACGGAGAAAATGTTCTCGCGCAGT
The DNA here is from genome assembly GCA_001821155.1 of Candidatus Taylorbacteria bacterium RIFCSPLOWO2_01_FULL_50_130. Lineage (GTDB taxonomy): Bacteria > Patescibacteriota > Minisyncoccia > Phycocordibacterales > UBA10002 > UBA10002. Next base: position 2,849 of record MHSB01000022.1, read on the forward strand.
TGCCAAAAACGGAATTAGTCATAAAAGAAACTACAAAGGAAAAGCAGAAGCCTATCGTCGCGATACATGCTAAAAAGCCAGAAACTGTCGCTCCAGAACCCGTGCCAGCCCCCATCCCTCTTACTGACGGCATCGGTTCTAGCACCCCATACACCATAAACGACTTTGGAGAATCAATAAACAGATGGACAAACACTTCTGGAGGCTATTTTGTTAAAGATAGTTTTCTTCATGTGACCTCATATCCGTCCGCCAGCACAGGGCGCATGGCGTTTGCATCCACTAGCGCTGGCCGTATGGTGCTTAGGGGCGCTTCCGATTGGAAGGATTATAGTTTCAAAACTATAATTGATTGGAGCAAAGGAGCTAAGGTCACTCTTATTGCTCGTTATAAAGATTCAAGGAATTATATTGGCTGTACCTTCTCATCTTACGGTGCGCGCGCGGTGCTATATCAAGTGATTGATGGCGCAAAGACGACGCTTGGAAAGACGCCTAAAATGTCAGTATCTAACTATACGCCGTGGCTTGATAACCATTTTGGCGTACAAGTCAAGGATAATGAAATGCAGTGCTTGATTAAAAATCAATGGGTTCTGCGATATGATGCGAGCAACATGCAAATATCAAAGAATGGCGGCATAGGAATTGAAGTATGGGATGAAGACCCTGGCAATGGAGAAATAATCTTGAAGGAAGTAAAAGTTGAGTCAGTGCGGTCCTAACTATTTAGAGACAACAATCTCCGCGCGTCTGTTGGTTGCGTACCAGTTGATTCTTATGTCATATCAAAAACATGGCGCAAGAAGCTAAAATAGGTGAAAAGGAGATAGTCGTTGCGGTGAGCGGCGGATTTGACCCTCCGCATATTGGACACGTGCGCTTGTTTAAAGAAGCGAGAAAACTTGGCGACAAATTAGTTGTTATTCTTAACAATGACAACTGGTTAAAGGCAAAAAAGGGTTATGTATTTATGCCGGAGCATGAGCGAAAAGAACTCATCGAGTCTTTTGTCTGCGTTGATAAAGTTATTTTAACCAATCATGCTTCTAATCCAAAGGATATGAGCGTCTGCAAGGAGCTTCAACAACTTAAACCTCATATCTTTGCGAATGGCGGAGATAGAAACAAAAAGAATGTTCCGGAAGTAGCTGCCTGCAATTCTATTAAATGCAAGATGATTTTTAACATAGGGCCAGGTGGGAAGATTCAATCCAGTTCCTGGCTTCTCGAGAATTTTGGAGCAAAGGCAATTCTTAACAAAATGGCTTTGAATTTGGCAGCAAAGAAAATCCTTGTCTTCGACCTTGACGGAACCTTGGCGCAAAGCAAGGCAGCACTTGATAAAGAGATGGCACAAATCCTGTATGATTTACTTTCCCAAAAAACAGTCGTGATTGTAAGCGGCTGTGCCTACGCTCAATTTGAAAAGCAGTTTTTTTTCAGTTTCAAATATACAAAGAAATTAGAAAATCTTTTCCTTCTTCCTACCTCTGGGTCAAGTTTCTATCATTTTAGGAATCGGGAATGGCAACCTATGTATCAGCATCTATTGACTCTGGAAGAGAAGAAGGGAATTAAGAGGGCCTTTAAAGAAGTATTTAGGGAAATTGGCTATCAGACTCCCCAAAAGATATATGGCCAAGCTATTGAAGATCGCGGCTCTCAAATTACCTTTTCTGCTTTGGGGCAGAAGGCTCCTCTTGCAAAAAAACGGGAATGGCATACAATCAAAGATAGGCGTAATGAAATACGGGAAATGCTTGCGCACCATCTTCCGCAATTTGAAATTAGGCTCGGCGGACTGACTTCAATTGATGTAACTCCAAAAGGAATTGATAAAGGTTATGCTGTCGAGCAGATTCTGAAAACTCTCCATGCCGCTAAAGATGAAATTGTATTCATCGGCGACGCGCTTTATGAGGGCGGAAACGATTTTCCAGTGCTACGCACCGGCATTGATACCGTTGAAGTTTCCGGACCTGAAGAAGTAAAATATTTTATCCGGTCTCTGCTAACGGCTAACAGTTTACAGATTCAATTGATACCGTGACTGAAAAATCCATTCTAACATCACTTGCGTTAATTGGCGCGGTAATCGCTCTGACGGCTCTTCCGCATAAGGTCCTAGCGGCGCTCCCGTGTGGAGCGGCCAACATTCGCTGGGCACAGTCATCCAATCGTGTCTATGTCACTGGGGATGTTGAGTGTACCCTCACTGAAATAAAACAACTCGGATCAAACAACATACCTCTTACCTTGGTGGACCCGGTGAATAGAATATGGTTTTTGGGTGCTAACATATTCCTCCAGGAAAGGAGCCAAGCTTGTTTTACATGGTAGCCCTGTGGGAGGAGACGTCGATGAGCTGCGCCTTAAAAGCAATAATCTAAGCGGCAACACTTTTATAATGGTTCGAGCCGATTGGGGGACAGTTGATATTGATAGCACAAAGATCACTTCTTGGGACGAGAGCGCCAGCGGACCAGACACTAAATATGCTCAATATGGGCGGGCATATATTCAAGTCAAATCTCGGTTGGGCAGTGACGGTGTGACGCCGCGCGAGTCCCGAATGGATATCAAAAACAGCGATATCGGCTACCTTGGTTATTACGGAGCAGAAGCATACGGACTTTCCTGGAAGGTGTTAGGAAGTCTTTCGAGTGACAAAACAATATTCAACACTGTTGGGGTGTATGGAGATATTCTAAACAATAAAATCCATAACAATTATTTTGGCGTGTATACGTACGGTGCCGAAGCAATGACTTTTCGCAATAACGAAGTCTATCAGAGTGTTAAATATGGCATCGATCCTCACGATGATTCCGATTACTTAACAATTGACGGAAATTATTCCCACAATAATGGCTCGCATGGCATCATTTGTTCCCAGCGGTGCAACAATTTGGTCATTACAAACAACACTTCTTCCAACAACGGTGGAAACGGCATTATGCTGCACCGGAATACTAATGATTCGCTGGTGGAGGGTAATACTTTATACAACAACATTGACTCCGGAATCGCGATATTTGACAGTCATTGGAATACGGTTCGAAACAATGACGCCAAACACAATAAGAACGGAATTCGTCTGAGCGTGGGAAGTTCAAACAATGTTGTTGAGAATAATTTCTTTTCAGAAAACTCCAAATACGGGATGTACTTCTACAAAGGCAGCGATAGTCCAACAAGCGGCGATGGTAGATTAAGATTTAATACCTTTAGAAATAATACAGTAAACGCAAACATATCTGTCGCCGCGAAGATTCAACAGGCGGATTCCAATATTTTTAAAGGCAATGAGTTTACCGGCAATAGCAGCTACGCGGCCGAAATTAATGATTCGAATAACAATACGTTTAAGAAAAATATCTTAACGGGCAACACGTTTAACTACTATTACGCAAAGACCGGTGCGGTAAACAGCATACAAGATTCGGATTCCTTTGCCGTAAAGATCGGGGGCGCAACAAGCAGTATGACCATCGCCAGCTCCGGAAACTTCGTGTATCAAAACAGTAAAAATATTCCGACCATTGTTTATCCTCTTAATTCCGCAATTGTCATTAGCCGGAGCAATGCTGCTTCCTCAATCGTTAACTTTGATCGATTGGACTTTTCCGTGACTCCCGCGACTGAAAGCCTGGTCATCACGCCCATAGTCTGGAACACTAGCGGCGACTTCTCCCAAAAATGGACCGCTAAATCCGATATTTCAAATACGATTACTGCCACTCATATTGTAGGTGATCTCGCCCCCGGCGTGAGCTACGATATTTTTGTGGACGGCACATTCTGGAATTCATTTATCGCCGGCGACAGCGGCGAAATCGTTTTCGACTACACCGATGTATTTCAGAACACTCCGACCTTTGAAGTAAGAGCTACTCTATAGAAGTTTAGCCACTCTTAAAGGTTCAATTGATTGAGTTTCTGCAGTGTCTTGGGTCCAACCAGTCCATACCCCGTCGTACTTTCACTGCCCTCGCACGTAATGCCGTATTTGCACTGGAACCTCTGAACCGCTTTCTTTGTTAGCAAGCCAAAATACCCTGTAATCAATCCTTCGGGATATATCGAGGGGTCTTTGGCCAAGAATTCCTGTAAACTTTTTACGTTATTATTCCGAGATCCGAGAAAGAGTTTCTGCAAGAGGGTTGGAGCTTGTATCGGCGGAATAGGCAAGTTTTGTGTATACATTAGCTCATTCAGTTTTGTCAGTGTTTTTAATCCGGCCCGTCCATACCCCGTCGTACTTTCACTGCCCTCGCACGTAATGCCGTATTTGCACTGGAACCTCTGAACCGCTTTCTTTGTTAGCAAGCCAAAATACCCTGTAATCAATCCTTCGGGATATATCGAGGCATCCCGAGACAGAAAAGTCTGAAGCTGGCGCGTCTCATCATTAAATGTCCCTTGATAGAGAGGTTTTATAAGTACTATGGTTTGAACCTGACTTGCTGGTTTCGGAGCAGGTGGCGGCGGAGCAGTTGGATTGGATAACACTGTGTGAGATGCCTGTGGCGGTACAATCGCAGAACCACCGCCCCCTCCTTCGGGGGCGGCGTAGTAATCGTAGAACCGCCTCCGCTTCCTCCGGCGCTAGTGGACGGCGTAGTAACTGTAGAGCCGCCTCCACCGCCAGAGGGTGGTGGCATGATTGGAATTGTTGTGGTGATTGGATTGGATGGGGTTACCACGACTTCCGCCCCATAAATTTCAAACTCGCGGGCTTGCGTACGACCCGGTGAAAAATTTATAGCATCGCCCAATACTTCCACTCGCACATAACGTGCCTCTATATTTAGAGATTCAGTCAACCAACCGTTAACGAACGCGTTTTTGTTCGAAAACGCCGATGTCCAGGCATCAGGCAAATCTTTTTTATACTTAAGTATCCATGTCTTGCTTACCCATTCGCCATCTGCGTCTCCATAAAGACGAGATTGCGATATGGTGTAAAGTCTTCCGAAATCAAATTCAAGCCAGAACGAGGGTATGTCTCGCCCTCCAGCTGTACAAGTATTTGAATCATACGAAACTCCGTCATAACAACCATCCCATAGTTTTGGCGCTTCATAACCGGCGGAAAAATTGTCGGAGCTTGCTATAAGAGTTGTACTGTTTGCCAATGAGTTTGCGTTTTTCCGAACTTGATTACTAATCTGTATCGTTATTGATGCGGAGTTAGAGTTTCCGGCAGTGTCAATTGCGACGATGGCGACAGTATGATTGCCGTCAACATATCCTTCCGTAGCAAGTGATGCGCTATAGGGCGCTGTCGTGTCCGTCTGAATAGTCTCGTCATCAATGCGAAATTGGACACTACTAATTCCTGACTCATCAGATGCCGAGGCGGAGAGCATAACTGTTCCCGAGAGCGTACTCCCCGATGAGATTTCCGCGAATGAGACCGAAGGCGCTGTAGTGTCAGCATTGCCTGGCGGCATGTTGTTGTCGCATGACTTGATTGGATCAAATTCTGAAGCAAAACCACCGGCAGAATCTCCGGTTGTGTTACCAGACATGGTGTTCCCGCATATCTTGCCCTGTGGAGTTGTTTGAAATCTAATTCCACCGTTTTTATTATCCACGATGGTGTTTTCATAGACATCATTGTTCTTTCCGTATTGAATTCCGTTTACAGAGGCGCCCCCAAGTCGTATACCACCCCCGACGCTTCCTCGCACATCGTTATAGCGGAAGATATTACCATCTCCTCTAGAATCAAACCCGCCCGATTCTGAATCCTTTTGGCCGCGGCAGGTGTTGTACTCGATGATGTTTGCCGTTGCTCCTTCCTTGATATCTATACATTCATTTCCTTGCGTATCTATATAGTTGTGGTGTACAAGGTTATCTTTTGTTTCGTCCGGGTCATTTGTAGGATTTTTTCCGTCTCCCCACTGTTTGTTTGATGTACCGATATAGATTCCCTCGCCATTTTTTCCTCCGGCATTAAACAAAAAATCATACGCTCCACAGTTGGCGATTGTGTTGTATGCAATCTCCGATTTTGTCGCGAAATAACGGAGACGAAGACATTCACCGCCCGAATTTTTGAGCGTCATGTTTGTTACTTTTAATCCTTCTACTCCTTGCCGCGCTTGCTTTCCGAGCGCGTAAATAAGTTTGTCACGATAGCTTGAAGAATTTGCTGAAGAGCCGTGCAGTCCATCTATTGTAAAACCGTTGAGAGTATGATAGTCATGATTAATTTCAATTATCCGATCACCCCCCCTCCTTTTACGATAGCGTCAGCGGGGCCTGTAATGGTGATGGGATTATCCGCGGCGCCGTCTCGACGAGAGACAATATCCTCGCGATACTCGCCTGACTCGAGGGTTATACTATCACCCGGCTCTGCTACATTTACTGCCTGTTGAATTGTCTTGAATGGCAAGAGCGGTGACATTCCGCTATTTGTGTCTATGCCATCTGGGCCGACATAGTATGTTGTTCCCACTGCGGCTGTAGATGCTATTGGATTTACCTGCCACAGCAGAAAGAAAACCACTAAAAAGGGGAGATACATTAAAAGATTCTTAATATTTTGATTTCTGGGGAACATTTCTAATGATATTTTTGCAATAGATATAGCTAGTACTCAATTAACTTAATTTTGCACCCGATAAATCTGAATATATCTCTGAAGTTTGGCTTTGTTAAGCCATTTCAACCGCTGTATGAAGGGCGCAAAATTAAGTTAAAACAGTACTAGGACTTACGCAATCGGCGTCATTCCCGTGGAGCTTGTCCTCGCGAAGGCGGGGAACGGGAATCCAGGGCGTTAAAAAACGGCCAAATACTGGATTCCCGCCGTAGCTTGCCCTCGACCTGATCGGGGACGGGAATGACAGAAAAGGAAGAAATGCGTAAGTCCTAATAGCATGGATACGTATATATCTTATCACACTACTCAAAATGGCAGGGGCCATTTTTGAACTTGATCACATCGTCATCCGCGCCGATATTATGGACGTGAAGTTTGACGACTATCAAGTCACAGAACAACAAACGGCTCCACCGCAATGGTGAGGCATTCTGTGGACGGATACTAACTCGTCCTCTATTCATCCCGCTCGTCATCAATTACGGTATCTTCCAATTCATGCGCCCGCCTCCGAGCATTGCCAAAGTTTATATTCGTTACCACGCTACCGGCCTGAATCACAATCGGCCTTGGATTCCTTGTCATGCGTTTCCATTCTTTTTGACGCACTTCGCGAACTGTGTACCTTCCTTTAGGCAAATTGGTAAATGAGTAATTGCCATTGGCGTCAGTAACCGTGGTTCTTACGATATTACCGATGGGGCCCCTCAAGCGAATCGTCCAACCCGGAAGGCCCGGCTCACTTGGGTCTTTCTTGCGATTGCGATTAAGGTCATTAAATTTCATGCCGTCGATTTTTCCCAAGGTATCGGTGGTAATAGTGATTCGGCACCCGTACTCTCCACCTGTTACCACGAGTTGCCCCTGATGATTTTGAGAAATTTGCCCCTTAATTCCCGGCACAGTCAACCGCACTCGCCAGTTGTCCAGAGTGTCGCCCGGTCGGCTTAACTTTGCGGACCCCAGTGTATCTGGTTCCGCAGGTACATCCATGTTGCCAACCTCGAGGAACGGGCACAGATTTTGTTGGCCGGGCATGGGCGCCAAAACCGTAATGTACGTGTCATTATTCACCGACGTATCCAATTGCACCGTATATGTTTTGTCCAACATCTCGCCGGGGAACGTGTTGCCGAAAGGAATCGCGGTGTTGCTCACCAAAAGCACATTGACCGCCGCTTTTACTCGGAGCACATTTGTCTGCAACAGACTACCGGTGATAACCAAAACCGCGGTCAGCGCAATGAACGACAGCTTTTTAACAACAGAATGTTTGGGGAAGTAAAATTTCATATGCGTTGATTATTTATTCGCTTGCAGGCACATCAGCTGGTGGCTCTGCGGCCGACTCAGACGAATCACTATCAGAAGGTGGCGGGGGTGGCACATCGCCAACTGGCACAATATCTGCGGACTGGGTGATTTGAGATGAATCATCCGGCTCTGGCAGTATGGCTTGCTCCTGATTGGAATCAGACGGCGTCGAGGAATCGCTCTCCTCAGGCGGGGTTTGGCTGGAATCGGTAGAACCGGTTGAATCACTAGTGTCCGAATTGTTCAGATTGTCCGGCGGTGCAGACACAGAATCATCCGACCCGACGGTGGAATCAGTCGGGACTGCTGGATTGTTCGAAGACACCTCGTCTACCGCAGGAGAATCACTCTCCGAAGAGTCCGCTTCCGTGGCCGGGGCGCCTGCCGCATCCGCTGGAGGGGCATCAGAGGAATCAGTTGAGGTTGTTCCACCACCTGAACTTGTCGCGGTGTCTGGAATAATTTCGTCAACACCTAACGAACCGGATGGCCCGCTTGCCAAAATGTCCGGAGCGCTTTGGTTTACCGCTTGTTCCGGTGAAGATAAATCCTCCGGCGCTGGCTTCTCGCTCGGAGAATCCATAATCGGCGGCAAATCCGCTTCAGTTGCCGCCACTTCTACTCCATCGCTCGTAAAGCGCATCACTTCGGCGCCATTCACCGAGGGGTTAGTTCCGGGATTAGGCGTATTATTTAACACCCAATCAGTAGCCGTATCTGTGTCATACCCTTTTACAATTCTGGCAAAAGAAATACCGACTTTGGGCGCTGGCAACGTTATATACGCGGTATTCGGTCCGTAACTCATGGCATCAACGAGCGCTGCGTCGGGATTTCTCAACTCTACTTTGTCACCATCACCCGCATTAGCGAGTCCTCCGCCGATAGCGCTTCCCAGTCCTATTTTCACAGCTCCCGCCGGCGTGCCCGGCCAAAATGAAGACCATGTCGTTGTCTCATTGGCAATCAAAGCAAAGCCATGCGGGGGAACCGCTGGCGTCGACGCGGGGATAAAGTCACATAACGTATTATCGCAAATTTGCCAACCAGAGATATCAACTGACGCCGCCGTAGGGTTGTAAATTTCTACCCATTCGTTGTTTGAATCACTTCCTTTGCCATCTCCGACAAACGGATACACCTCATTAATGACCAGATACGCGGTGGTAGCTACCGGCGCGGTAAAATTAACTTCCAGATACGGACGCTTAGGTTCGTCTGCTCCACTCTTATCCCGTGAAATAAATTCCGCCTTTTCTTCATTTCCCGAGTTTTCGGACGAATCATTCAGCGCCCAGCCATTATTCGCGGAAGCTCCGGAGACAAAATCCACAACATCGGTCTTGACGTTCCATGAAAGGGGAGTGTCATCGTCTGTTCCAGTAGTAGTGGTTGCCGTCACGGTAGTGGAAGTAGCCGGCTGGTTATTCCATGTGATACCGGTTTCCGTCCAGGTGCCGTTTACTTTTCTCGCCTCATACGTCCGTGAGCTACTCGGTGCGTTGTTCATGAATAATTTCAAGAGGGAAGAATTGACGATAGTGCCTCCCGGGAAATGGAAATCAAACCGGATAAAAGTTCGGTTGTTCCCGCTAGAATCTCTAGATTTTATTTGTAACTTATTATCGGTTCCGTTATTTCCGGCAGCAACGTCTTCTTCCACGAACGAGTCGGCAATCGGCGAATACTGGTCCGCAACCGGGTCGTCCAAATCCGCAAAATCATACACCTTGGTATTGGTCACGCTTCTGTGGGCCGCGCCCGTATTGCCGTCACAGCCAATGGCCTTGATGACGGTATCCGAAGTCAAAGAGAGCTGGATAATTTCTATCGGAATCTCTCCACCGCCGCCAACTCCCGGAACCACCGGCTGACCGCATACTGGGTCGGAAACTGTCGCTGGGTTCGTACCAGCGCCGGAATTATAGAAAATATGAGTGGCGTCCGTGTCGGCATCGGTCATCACTACATTAACGGTGCCGGTAAGATTAGTCCCGCCATTGGTATTGTCCCATGTATATGCTGGAGGTCCGCCGGGCGGCGTCAAAACCGGCGGGTCAATTTGTATGAATGTCGCCGTCACATTCACGATATGCGCTTCAAACGCCGATACCGCCGGCAGTCCCGCCAATAAAATTATCAATGTCAAAGCCGTAAGCCCCGAGATTTTTGAAAATATTTTGCCAAAACTGAATATAGCCCCATGTGTATCCATCCGCAAAAACCGCGCGGGGCGTGTCGTGTTTTTTGAAACAGTACGAACCAATTGCAACGGCGCGCGGAATCGAAGATCAACTACTCGCGCACGAGCAGTTTTCGGCAATCTCACAATACCGTCAATATTAAGTTTTCGCCGGGTCTCTTTCATTTTTAATAACTACGCTCAAGTTCTTGAATTTTTGGCCCCAACTTGCGGGCAATAATTCCTAGGTAGGGAAGGTGAAACTGCCATGTGCCGATAGAAACAATTCGGCCAATCACATCTTTTTCACTAATCGGCGAATCCTCTGCCTCGTTGGCGTCACCCTTTGTCACTAACATCCCGTTTTCTTTCCGAACTAGACGGTGAATGGTGAATCCTTGCGATGCATTTTGATACACAATAATCTGTCCGATTTCTACCTCGCTTCCACTCACCCCCTTCATCAAAATCAAATCATTTACTTTGAGCGCCGGCCACATTGAACCCGAAGTAATCGTGGCTAGAGGATATTCGGTGTGCATGGCCTTAGCCAAGATTTTCGGCGTGAAATAGATAGCGGAGGCGACAAACGCGACATAGATTGCAAATTTAATCAGTCCGATAGTCAGCCGTTTTACCATAGTTTAGGAATTTGGAAGATGATTGTGCGGCCTTTGTAATAACGGAACTCTGCGGAATTCGGGACATATAGGGAAAACTCTAATTTTTCGGTGGTGTGCGGCGCAAGGGTAAAATAATTTCTATTCACTTTCAGCAGGTCCGAAATGTCGCCGAATTTCCAGATTATAATGTAGCCTGCGGTATCGCCGTCGCTCTTTAAGGTGACGGTGCGAACGGCTGATTTATTGCGCGGCAAGTCCCCGAAATCCAGCGCATCGCCCGTTGGATTCACACCAATCCTGTCCTCTTTGATTACCTGCACCAGCGCTTGGTACTTCGCGGCATTGATGTACTGAATCGCCAACAAAATGCCGACGACGACTACGACTACCCAAATAATAATTTTTAAGGCTTTTCCCATTGATTTTACTTTTACCTTTTGTCTTTATTTTTTCTCTTCATCCATCGCCCCGTGAAATCCTGCCCTTGGCAGGAGCTGCGAAGCAGCTATTTCACGGGGCGAGCCCTCCAGCCCCTCGATCGAGAGGCCATGCCATATTATTTCGTTACAGTCGCGACAACCAATTCGTTCGAGAGTGGAATACCGGTTTCAGCGTCAACCAGCTGTCTCTTGATTACATACGTTCCATCAGGCGCGCTCGCGTCAAAGTGAATGCTATCAACATTTGTGAAGTCATCCGTTGGATCCACGTCAAAGTTATCCACTAAGCAGGCATTGCTGTGATTAGGATCGGGAGTCGCACAAGACCCCTTGGCGATAAGGTCCCCGCCAATCGCGAGCATTGGATAGTGGAACGTCTCGATATTTGAGTCGGGTGATGAATCTTTCCAGCCAAGCTCATCCACATGAACCATTCCTGCGCTTAAAGCCGAAGGACCATCAACCGTGATTTTCCATTGAACCGTCAGGATCGGAGGAACCGAAGTGGAAATTGTCTGCACGCCGTACTGATAGGTACTACTCGCGACTACGCCGCTATTTAATGGATTTATTCCCAAGTTCTGATTGTCAATCGTGAAGTCTTGGCTGTTAGAAACAGTTACAGAAAGAGCTTCAGGATTTTCACTAATCCCGGTAGTCTCGAGCCATAGATCACAGCCGAACAGTTTATGTTCATCGCCAGCGGCTAGCGTGTAGTTATCCGGGTTTGCATCGGGATTCTGCGAGTGCACAAAAGTCGCCCAGTCTTGCGCGCAGTTTCCGGCAAAGCATGGGACATGCAGATCAATATCCCAAGTATCGCTCATGTCACTGACACTCTTGTTCAATTCACCGGTTACAGCAGTCGCGAGCGTGGTGGAAAGATCCCAAGGACCGGGAAGGCCGTGAAATGAGTTGATGCCTGTGCTGTCGTTATTTCCATTTCCATCAGTCGTTATCTCGTGTTTCGAGAGAAATGGACAAAGGAGCGGAAGTGATACAGATTGGACTGGCCCCGCTGGACTTTCCACTGTCGGGCAAATGAAATTACCATTCGCATCCTCCGTCACTTGCGGGAAGCTTGAATATCCGCCGTTTCCGCTAGGAACTCCGCATTTTGGCTTTTGTCTGATGGTGTAATCAACCACGTTTACGCGCTCCTGCGCCCCAAATGATTGAGAAAGTATGACATTAAAAGGAAGATGCAATGATTCTTGAGGAAATGTCGTCCCGAAAGGAAGACCGCCAATCTCTAATGGCACCGAAAGCGCATTCTCAATCGTAGCCGTCACATTGATAATGTGGGCTTCAAACGCGCTGAAAGCGGCGGCGCCGCTGGCAATTACGCCAAGTGTGCCGATACCAAACGCCGCGCGAAAAAGTAATTTTTTCATATTTTTGTTTTCAACTTTTTAATTTTACTTAACAGGTAATTCAAGTCTGCTTAAACCTCCAAATATTTTTTTGTTATTTGAGGGACTTAACTTGTCCCTCACCTTTTATTCATACTTGAAAGTATAGATAAAAGGTTCGGGACGAAGCCCCCAATAAGGAGCTATGAATAATTCACATCATTCCTGACCCCGTTGTGGGGGCCTAACGCAGACTTTTCTCCTTGCGCCACTTTTAGCTTATGCCAAAAGTTCGACTGCAAGCGCAAATAAAAAACTCCAGCACGTCAAAAAATGCTGGAATCTTTTATCTGCCCTTGATTAATCGGGCCAAACTCGACTGGAAATATGTCGGATTCATTTTCATCTAATTCTATTTGCGAGTGTCCTGGTCAGTCTAGCGCAGATGTACGCAAAAGAGGAAGTGGATAAACCTGTTGAAGATACGAGGAAAACAAAACGAATGCAGTATATTTGACAAGCGCGGGTCAGTATCTCATAACGCAAAACTGTGGCTGAAATGCGTTGACAGCACATACCCTCGCTATACAATTACGGAGTACTCATAACCTATTGCTTTGAAGGGAAACCAAAGCGATTGAATGTAATGGAGAGGGTTTCCCTTTGGAGTGCGGTTTCGGGACTCTGAAAAACTGATGACACAGCATTTTTGCTGTGTTTTTTCGTGTACCCGAAAAAGCAAGCGATTCTCTTTGGGAGACCAGTGCAAGTTCAGACGCCGGTAAGCACCTTGCATGGTCGTGATAAGTGGATTCAAAACGCGGAAAGCGTTTCGGTCTTTCGATTTAGCAAAATTATGACGGCCGTCATAATTTTGCTAAACCTCTCGGTCTGCCTGCATCTTTGGAACCATGATTGGAACCATGAGGTGAAGAGATAGGAGAAAAGGGATGCGAGGGGCTGAAGATGAGAGAGGCGAAGCGGTGAAGCGCGGAATCAGGGAAGCAAGATGCCGTCGGCGCCTGAACTTCGGAAAAGAGGTCAGGACAGGTCGATACCTTCTTTACTCCGTAAACCCTTAAGGGACGGAGGAAAGGAGATTAGCAGAATCATAATCATCAAAAAACATGATGGATATGAAAAAAGCAGTTGCGTTCGCAGCGGGAGCGGCTATGTTTCT
>MHSB01000023.1:0-4480 GCA_001821155.1 Candidatus Taylorbacteria bacterium RIFCSPLOWO2_01_FULL_50_130
GTTTGAGGGAAAGCTTATACAGTATATCGGCCGTATAGAACGTGGAGAGCAAAAAGCAAAGAGGATCTTTGACTATCGGGATAAGGAAATACCTCTATTGGAGAGACTCTACAAAAGACGAAAGCGATATTACAATAAACTGCGCGATACAGGAGAAGAATAAGAACCACTCATTCTTTTTGGTTTTGCGTATCCACTCTACGTTTGATATACTCTAGCTATGTCTCCCTTAGCGAACAAACTCAAAAAGGAGGTAGAGCAACTCTCGATGGACGAGATGGTTGATTTGCATGAGAATCTTATTGACCGCATTCACGAACAAAGCACGGCAAGCCACGACAGTGCATTTCGCGCGACTCTTGAACGGCGAGTTGAGGAACTCCAAAGTGGCGCAGTGAAAGGCATTGACGCTATGCAGGTGCTCCGGAGTCTTTGATGCCGAAAACACCAGCGCATATTCTCTTTCATCCCGAAGCCGCCTTGGAGGATAAAGAGGCGGCGGCGTTTTATGCCGTCCGCAACAAGGTTGCCGCGTTAGCCTTCAAATTTGACATCGCGCGTACACTGTTTGAAGTTGCAAAAGAGCCCGAACGCGCAGCGTGTTTTGAGGACTCGCCCAGGATTCGCCGAAGTGTATTTCGGCATTTCCCATTTTCTCTGTTCTACACAGCCAAGGCAGAGCAAATTTTCGTTATTGCCGTTGCTCATGACCGAAGACGGCCGGGATACTGGAAACGGCGCAGATAGCCAGTAACGTTCATGTAATAAGGTTGTGTTTTTGCGAAGTTAGTGCTTTTGGAAATTAGTCATCTTTAGTTTAACAAAACATCTATGGCAATGTTTACTCCATATTTGCGATTCAATGATGAGAAATGCAGGGAAGCAATGAATCTTTACAAAAAGTGTTTTGGCGGCAATCTTACGCTCCAAACCGTCGGAGAATCTCCGATGGCGAGTTGGAAAGTGGCCAACCAAATTAACCGCTTGACAGGAAGCAGGACGCAATCATATTAATAGGACTTACGCAATCGGTGTCATTCCCGTGAAGCTTGTCCTCGCGAAGGCGGGGAACGGGAATCCAGGGCGTTAAAAAACGGCCAAATACTGGATTCCCGCCGTAGCTTGCCCTCGACCTGATCGGGGACGGGAATGACAGAAAAGGAAGAAATGCGTAAGTCCTAATTAAATTAAGTAATGCCATTATTAATTATTAGTTAAACGAACGTTGCCATATGAAAAATACTCTCACTGCGGTTGCCGTTGTCATTCTGGTGCTCGTCGCGGGATATTTTATTGTGAAAGACACCTCAACCGATTCCGGTCCGGAAACGGACCAAAGCCCCATGAAGGGGGAAGTCGTCGTTTCTTTCACCGATGAAACGGCGGCGATCCAAAACGTAACCGAAGTAAAAATGCAGGTTGAGAGCGTTTCCCTCTACAGCAACACGAAGGGGTGGGTGGAAGTCGGGAGCAAAAATGTGGAGTATAGACTTCTTGAACTCAAGGCGAAAAGGGAATCGCGAGTGTATGCAACGGCCAAGGTCGCCGCGGATACGTACACACGCGCAAAGATAGTCGTGAAAGATGTCACGGTGGAAACCAAAAACGCCGGAAAAAAGACGGCAACCATGCCGCGCCGCGATATCGAGCTTGTGCACAAAACGGTCGTGAAAGAAAATGCGACTGCCAGCGTGCACATTGACGTGCTCGCGGACCAATCACTCCATGCCACCTCGAAAGGAGAATACATCTTTACTCCTGTCATAAAGACGGAATCCAGAAGCAATGCTTCCGTCACGGTTTCGTCGAATGATACCGTGACGATAGCGAGCGGCACGGTCGAAGATATGACGACGCTCGGCATGGACATTGACGGCAGCGTGAAAGTCGGCTTTAAGATCGACGCGGACATCAAGCTTGATATTTCCGGGGATACCATCCTCTTTCCGGGGAGGACGGATGGCGCCGCGACGAGCAGCACCATCATTAAAGGTGTACTCGATTCCTCGATAGACGTCAAAATAGACGGTGCCGTCGAGGAGGCAGTGGATGGGATTATCAAGTATTAAACGCAAAATGCATTATCAATTAATCCCATCGCTATGAGTACTAAGAATTCTCTTATTATTCTTGGAGTCGTTGTACTCGTTCTTCTCGGCGCCGCGCTGTGGAGCCGGGATAAGTCAGGCTCATCGCTTCGGGAGAGTCCTTCAAACAAGACCGCAGACGAATTATCGTCCGATGTTGCCGCTACTTTGCAGAGTCCCGTTTCGGCGCGCGCCTCGAGCGTGTACCGGAGGACGCGGGTGCTCGAAAATGGGAGACACGTGAGCATCGTGAGTCTTACTGACCGGGGATTCGTCCCGAAGGTGGTTGAACTCTACCGCGGCGAGACGCTTCGATTCGTCAACACATCCGGAAACGCCATGCGCATCGCTTCCGATGAATTTGAGGGTGTTCCCATATACAACGGACTTACACAGGAAAAGAGCGTCGGCAAAGGCGGCATATATCAGCTTGAATTCACCGAGGCGGGAGTGTGGGCCTATTACAATCTTGCGAATCCGGATGTCATCGGCGTCGTGTACGTGAAGTAAGCCCCCACACCTTATGTGTGCAATGTCCTGCACACAAGGTTTGGGGTAAAGCCAAGCGCCGTAACGGGAACACCCGGCTTTTTAGCAGGCCTACCTTGTGTGTATGGCGCCGGGCAGAAATATATTTAGAATTTTATGCCATCTGACGCCGCAGAACAGAACAGTGCGCCCCCACGAAGAAGATTGTTTTTCGCGCGCTATGAAAAGAGACTCTCAATCTTCGCGTTCGCGCTCGGCTTTCTTTGGGACAGTCTGACGCTCACCTCTATAGATCGTCTGTTCGACAACATCGCACTGCTTTCTTACCTCGTCATTGCTTTCGCAAGCATCGCGCTCATCAACGCTTCTCGCGTCCGGGATTCAGAGAATCCACTTCTGCGGCGGGGGGTCGCGTTCGCAAGGTTTCTTCTGCCGTTTTCATTCGGCGGACTCTTTAGCGGATTTCTTATCTTTTATTCAAAGAGCGGACCGGTGCTCTCAAGCGCGCCGTTTTTTCTTTTTCTGCTGGCACTCTTTTTGGGAAACGAGTTCTTCCGTCGGCAGTACCAACGTTTCGTGTTTCAGATGAGCGTATTTTTCGCGGCGCTTTTTTCGTATGTCGAACTCGTAGTGCCGGTTCTCGTTGGGCGAATCGGAGGAACACTGTTTTTCGTAAGCGGCATAACGGCGCTCGTTCTTTTCTTTCTTGTGTTTGCCACCATCTCACGCTTCTCACGCGAGGAGGCGAAGCAAAGCGCATTTTCACTGTGGACGGTTGTTATTGGCATGTTCATCGCATTCAACTTTCTGTATTTCAACAATATGATCCCGCCTATCCCGCTCTCTCTGAAAGAAATCGGGATATACCATAACGTTGAACGGACTAAATCCGGCGAGTATCGACTATCGTTCGAGGAAGCTCCGTGGTATCGGTTTGGGCAGGAAACGAACGCGGTGTTTCATCGCAGTGGAAATGAACCGATTTTCGCGTTTAGCTCGGTGTTTGCCCCTTCGCGACTTCTTACGGAAGTTGTGCATCGTTGGTCCTATTTCGACGAGCAAAAGCAAACATGGGTCGACTCAACGATCATCACCTTTCCAATCTCCGGCGGGCGGGAAGGGGGTTTTCGAGGGTACTCGAAAAAAGGAGCCATATCTCCGGGAAAATGGCGTGTGGATGTTCAAACGCTTCGCGGACAAACCATCGGACGGTTCGTCTTTGAAGTGGTGCCGGCTTTGGAAGCCCCAAAGCTTGCGGAAACTACCTTTTGATGCGTGTCATTCATTCATTAAGCTTATTATTATAGCAATACGATACGAACGTACACTATTGCTGGATGTCTTTCCAAAAGCGTTTGTCCAACCTGTGGGAAAAGGCCCTTCAATGGGATCATGTGCCCCGCGCTGTAAGCGCCGCATTAACGTAGAACCTCTTATGAGCCCATTTGCGCGACAGTTTCAGATGGCGCTCCTCGCCCACAAGAAGGAAGCGTCTTTCTCCGCGTCTATTCGGAAGTAGTCTCGATGCCGCCGCTCGTCTGGTTGCGCGCCGAGTTTGAAACTCGGCGCGTTTTTTGCTATACTGGCGATTGAAGGATTCATTAGCAGTGTCATTCACAAATTGCAGTATCCATTCTATATTGGGAAGGGAATTTGCAATTTCACTACCGGATGAACAAAAAAGAAAAACTTGCCCGGAAAAAACAGCGCAAAAAGCACGGCAAGAAAGTGTCAATACGTCACCGCTAAACTCTTCAATTACAAGGTCGGACCTTGTAGAGACGGGGCCCTCTTAACTTTGTCTTATAACTAGGACTTACGCATTTCTTCCTTTTCTGTCATTCCCGTCCCCGATCAGGTCGAGGGCAAGCTACGGCGGGAATCCAATATTTGGCCGTTTTTTA
>MHSB01000023.1:4489-11015 GCA_001821155.1 Candidatus Taylorbacteria bacterium RIFCSPLOWO2_01_FULL_50_130
TTCACGGGAATGACACCGATTGCGTAAGTCCTAATAACTTTGTCTTAACTCTGTCGGCATGTCATCAAGAAAATAGGTACGATCGTACCTATTTTCTGCATGCATAGTACGGCATCATAAGCTATTAACAAACTTCTCGAATTGTGTATTATTCCTGTAGACACGGAGACAACCCGATTCCACCTTGCATGGAATCTCAACCAAAGAGGTAGCAATGCTAAATGCGGCTGAAATCAATTCTCTTGTGGCTCGGCTAAGAAAAGAACATCTTGAAACAACGGCGGAGGCGGCAAAGTTTTGCGATGACTCTGTGGAGCACTTCCTCGACAATGAACAATGGTTTTTGCAGGAGTTGAGGAATTCCGGCAAGAACATCGCCGGCGACCATTTCTCGGTGGATCTAGTGGACGCGATAGCGAGATGTTTTGACATCGATTATGAGACATTTCGAAGGTTTGATATTGAAATCGCGTTTCTCCTTGAGGAAGAGTGGCAACGAAAACACGCTTCACAAAAGGACTTTGATGAGCTTTTCCCGCTTGATTTTGAAACTAGGTGTGAATTGGAAGCAGAAGACAAGATAATACGCAAAATCGGCATAATTGCATTTCTCGAGTTGCGGAAAAAGGAGCACGAGGAAAAAAGAAGGCAAAGAAGACCGAGCAAGCTCCTTGGCTCCAGCGCATCACCTTCTGGGAGACGCTGACTCATCCGCATTAAATTTTAACCCCTGACAGAGAAAATCTGTTTCGGGGTTTTTTTACACTTGGAGTCAAACGTCTAGCGCAACGGATATGAATATCCTAAAGGATTTCCGGCGGGAGCAAGCGCGCCGACGGAAGCAGAAGCGTGGAAATGTCGAGAAAACACGAGGGAAAATCGCGGAAGGGGACGGAGTTTGACAAGGTTTCTGCGCGAGAAATCAAGCGCGTGCAACGCAAACTCAACGACCATACCCGCGCCGTGCTATGCTACAAGAAACCGGACGAAGCAATAAACCGACTCGCTGCATTAAAAGTTTGAAACCAAGCAGTAAATCGGATTAGGTGCTTCTTTTTTTTCAATTTCTACCGTATACTTTCTTCTGTCTTTCCTGCCTTTTTTCTCGGTTCTTTCCTACTTGCTACCTTCTACTAACTACTTTCTATCCCCATGATCATCACCTATCTCGGCGGCGAATTCGTTAAGGTCCAGTTTGGCGATATTGTGCTCGCGTTCAACCCTCCTTCCCGCGATTCAACACTGAAGACCGCGCGCTTTGGAGCCGATATCGCGTGCATCAGTCTGAATCACAGGGACTTCAACGGAGTGGATGCCGTAACGCACGGTGAGAAAAAGCCGTTCGTTATTTCCGGCCCCGGCGCGTATGAGATAAAGGGCATCATCGTCCGCGGGTTTGGCGCGGAATCAAATTACGGCACGGTAGAACGGGCGAAGAACACGAACGTCGGCCCCGCTCAAAAGGACCTTAACACGGTCTACTCGGCAGCCCTTGAGGGCATGAAGCTCTGTTTTTTAGGCGCGCTTTCCTCGCCGGAACTTCCGGCTGAATTGAAAGAAGAGCTGGACGGCATTGACGTTCTCTTTTTGCCCATCGGGTCCGAAGGCGTGCTAACGCCTTCGGCGGCGAATAAACTTGCGATTGCGCTGGAGCCCCGCTTGATTATCCCGATTCACTTTTCCGGCCTTGGGGACAAGAACGCGCTGAAGCAATTCTTGAAGGAATCCGGCGAGGAAGCGACATCCGCCGGGCGATGGCTTGACAAACTGACGCTTAAGAAAAAAGATTTGGACGGAAAGGAAGGCGAGGTGGCCGTTCTTAATCCACAGAATTAAGAACGGAATATCGAATACTAAATCTCGAATATCGAAAAAGAAAATCAGTACCGAATATCCAATTCCTTTTCCCACTTCTTCTTTTTGGCATTGAGCATTTTTCGATATTAGAACCCATCTCAATAATAACCGCTCATTATATGAATACAATGGACAGTAACTTTTTCTTCCTTTCTTGCGAGAGACCGCTTGGCTATCCAAACGCACAAATTTCGCCTGCAAAAAGCTCATCGCTCGTCGACAATGCTCGCATTGCCTCCTCGCGCTTCGCTTTTTTCGTCAGAAATTTGAGCGTTTGTCTTAGCCATTATTATTGAGATGGGTTCTAAATATTTGAGATTTCTTCAACTATGCTTGCGCTTATCTCAAAACTACAGAGAAAGCCCGAGCGCGTCCGCAAAAAGATTGCTTTTGCCGCAGCACTGTCCATAACCGGCGTCATCGTGTTCATATGGCTTACTTCTTTTAGCGCCTCCGTTGGCGAGCCGCCGGTCGCGGCTGCGAAGAACGAGGACGAAAGCGGCCCGCTTCAAACCTTTGCCGGAAACGTGAGCACATTCTTTTCCGACGCGCTCGAAATCATGCAGGCGGCGCTTAGCGCGTTTTCAAATTCGCCGCAGGATGCCGTCAATGGGACGAAAGAACCTCAAGCAGACTCTGCTTGGGGAGCGAAAGAAGGCAACGCTGAAGATGGCGCAAACTGAAAAAATATAGTATCATAGGGGCATTAAAAACAAGTTCGAATACTGGTTTACCCTTACACTTTGTGTGTAGTGCCCTGCGTTTGCCTACCCATGCGTATCCGCACACAGGCGGGTGTGCAAGGACAAGTCTTTCCTTGCCCAGGGTTTAAAGCCTGCGGTCAAGGTGTGGGGTTTACGAAGCGAGGATGCGTGATACGCGTCCCGTTTAATTCCATCACAGAATGCCGCAAAGCGAGCCAAAAACACCCCGTCCCTCGATGGTCGTACCGCGTGATATTAACGCGGAAATGAAGGAGTCGTATCTCGATTACGCGATGTCGGTCATTACCGCGCGCGCTCTTCCTGACGCGCGGGATGGACTCAAGCCCGTCCACCGCCGCATCCTTTACTCCATGCATGAGATGGGGCTTACCGCCTCCGCGAAGACCAGAAAGTCCGCGACGGTGGTCGGCGACGTACTCGGGAAATATCATCCGCACGGCGACATCTCCGTCTACGACGCGATGGTAAAAATGGCGCAGGATTTTTCGTTCCGCTATCCCCTCGTTATCGGACAGGGCAACATGGGTTGTTTTACGAAAGATACAAAAGTCCGACTTTCTGATGGGCGAAGTTTATCATTTGGAGATCTTGTGGAGGAAGAGAAGCAGGGAAAACGGAACTACACATTTACTGTTGATAAAAATAAACGTGTCAAAATTGTCCGCATTATACATCCGCGCGTTACTCGTAGAAATGCCGAGCTTATCCAAGTAACTCTTGATAACGGGGAAAAAATCCGTTCAACTCCGGATCACAGATATCTTCTCAAGAACGGCGCTTATAAAGAAGCCCGACATTTGAAATCTGGTGAATCCTTGATGCCACTCTATACTCGTCTGTCGAAAAAGGGAGACGCACCGCTTACCGACATGGAAGAGTACGAAATGATACTTCATCCCAATCACCGCGAATGGGTCTTTACGCACCACCTTGCTGATGAGTTTAATATCACTAATGCTGTCTACTCGCGCTCTGCCGGGAGAGTCCGCCATCACCGCGATTTTAATAAATTGAATAATAGCCCCGAGAATATTCTTCGGATGCACTGGCTTGACCATCGGCGTCTCCATTCTGCGCTCACCAAAGAGCGCCATCAGAATGATAAGGAGTATGTTCGAAAGATTGCCGAAGGGCATCGTGTATTTTGGGATAAAAGGGAATCTCGGGAGCGTATGGGAGAACGGGTTAGCCAGCAAAATAGAGAAAAGTGGAAAAATCCCGAGTATCGAGAAAAAATGCGAGTATTTTTGAGCGATGTGAATAAAAAGTATATAGCCGCACACCCGGAAAGGCGTATTGAATATGGAAAAAGAATGACGGCTCGTCTCAAGGAATCATGGCAAAATCCGGAATATAGGACATGGATGCATGAGAAGATAATTAAAGGCAATAAAAATCATAGAACCAACAGAACAGGAAAGCTGAAGTTCGATACGATATGTCGGAACATACTTAGCTCTGGAAAGCAACTTACCGCTTCATCCTTTGAAGAAAAGAGGAAGGAAGTATATCCTTACGGCGCTGCAACAGGTTGGGAAACAGGTCTGTCAAGATATTACAATGGAAATGCCGAAACGGTCCAAGCTTCAATTGTGGCGAATCACAAAGTTGTGTCGGTTCAGCAGTTGCAGGAGCGTGAAGATGTGTACGACTTGACCATTGACGATACGCATAATTTCGCGCTTGCCGCAGGAGTGTTTGTGCACAACTCGCTCGACGGCGACCCGCCCGCCGCGTACCGCTATACCGAGGCGAAAATGTCGCGTCTTGCGGGAGATATGCTCTCCGACATTGAAAAGGATACGGTTGATTTGCGGCCAAATTTTGACGGCACTCGCAGGGAACCCGTTGTGCTTCCCGCCGGAGCGCCCAATCTGCTCTTGAACGGAACGCTCGGCATCGCCGTCGGCATGGCGACCAACATTCCGCCGCATAACCTCCGCGAGGTCATATCCGCCGCGGTGCACCTCATTGACAATGAAGACGCGACGACGGAAGACCTTCTCACTTTCATTCAAGGCCCCGATTTCCCGACGGGAGGAGTCGTGTTCGGCGCGAAGGACATGCACCACGCGTACTCCACCGGGAAGGGCGGCGTCGTCACGCGCGGCGTGGCTGAAATCGTTGAGAATAAAGGCGGACAGTTCCAGATTATCATCACGTCCATCCCGTATCGCGTGAACAAGGCGGAGCTCATCGTGCGGATTGCCGATTTGGTACGCGAGAAGAAGGTGGAGGGCATTAAGGGACTTCGCGACGAATCCACCAAGGACGTGCGCATCGTGATAGACCTTAAGCAGGAAAGTTTCCCCGAAAAGGTGCTTAATTTCCTCTATAAGCATACGCCGCTCGAAGAGACGTTCCATTTCAATACCGTGGCGCTCGTCCACGGGGTTCCGCAGACGCTCTCGCTCAAAGCGCTTCTCTCTGAATTCCTCTCGCATCGCAGGGAAGTGATGAAGCGCCGCACGAGCTTTGACCTCGCGCGCGCCACGGAGCGCGAGCATATTTTGCTCGGCCTCAAAAAAGCGCTCGACCACATTGACGAAATTATCAAGCTCATCAAGAAATCAAAGGATGTTGACGACGCTCGCACGTCTCTTATACAGACGTTTAAATTCTCCGACATTCAGGCGCGCGCCATCCTTGACATGCGATTGCAGAAACTTGCGGGACTCGAGCGAAAAAAAGTAGAGGAGGAACTCAAGATGGTGCAAGCGCTTATCGCGGAGCTCAACGGAATCTTAGGAAGCGAGAAGAAGATGCTTGCCGTCATCAAGCGGGAGCTTCAGGGTATCGGCGAGAAGTACGGCGATGAGCGCAGGACAAGAGTTGTAAAGCACGGCGCGAAGGAATTTTCCGAAGAAGACCTCATCCCCGACGAGGACGCGGTGCTTGTGCTAACCAAAGGCGGATACGTCAAGCGCACGGACCCCGAGGAGTACCGCAAACAGCGCCGTGGCGGCATCGGAGTCGTTGATTTGGATACTAAGGATGAGGACTTCGTCACGCACGTCATCACCGGCACCGCGCACAACGACCTTCTGTTCTTTACCGACATGGGCAAGGCGTACCAGATAAAGATGTATGAAATTCCTGAGGCCAGGCGCGCGACCAAGGGAAAGTCCGTCATGAACTTCCTTCAGCTTGGCGCGGAGGAGAAGGTTACCTCCATTCTTCCGATGCCGAAGGAGGTGAAGGGGGCCGCGCTCTCGCTCCTTATGATTACGCGCGCCGGCATCGGGAAAAAGACGAAAGCCGCAAGTTTTCATGACGTTCGGCGAAGCGGCCTCATCGCGATTAAGCTGAAAGCGGGTGACGAGCTTGTTTCCGCGTCGTTCGTCGAGAAAGGCGACGAAGCGGTGCTCGTTACCGGAAAAGGTCAATCCATACGCTTCAAGGTAAGCGACATTCGCGAGATGGGGAGGGGAGCTTCGGGCGTCAAAGCCATGCGCCTTAAAAAGGGAGACACAATCGTCGGCACCGGCATTATCGGGAAGAAGATGGAGCATCCCGAACTTCTGGTCATCATGAAAAACGGCTATGGAAAGAGAACAAAACTCAAGGAATACAAGACTCAAAAACGCGGTGGAAGCGGCGTCAAAACCGCGAAAATCAGCTCAAAAACAGGCGACCTTATCGCGGCGCACGTCATCACTTCTCCAAACGAGGAGGTTGTCGCCATCTCGCGCAAAAGTCAGGTGATTCGCACCGATGTCAAGGGGATCGCGACGCTTAGTCGGCAGACGCAGGGGGTGCGGATTATGAAATTGCGGGAGGGGGATTCAATAGCCTCGCTCACTTGCCTCTAAAGAAAGTACTTAGTAGCTAGTAGATAGAATTATAGATGAGACGCTATAGGCCATAAATAACTGTTACCGAAATCTCTGGTTACCGCGGGCGCGTTTTTGAATGCGAAAAATCTTTGTAATCAGGGTATCAAT